>DASXVI010000031.1:0-27777 GCA_036504315.1 Nitrospirota bacterium | reverse complement strand
AAGCAAGGAAGAGGTTAAGGTTTCTTGTACTACTTTTAATCAAAAGAATGCTGATGGCCCTAAGCCTGGTCATGCAATACCAGTTAAAGAACTGCTATGGCGTTCTAAAATTTAGAGTCTCTTTCTATAAATATGGGCTGTAACCCTCCTGTAAACCTTTTGTATAGTTTCTCAATATCTAATTATCATGATTTCATAGACATACTTATCATGGTCCCCTTCACTCTCCGGCAAACCAATACCGCTCTACAGCATAATATTTAAAATTAAGTTGACAATATTTGTATAGAATTGTTATCCTGTCTGTATTTAGACTACTCTCAAATCATCCGGGGAGCGCTTTCTGAGCAAACTATACGAAAGTCTTTACGAGTTCCACGGCCACAGGTGCCCAATGTCTACGCTGGGAGTGCGTCTCGGCCTGGCGGCGATGTCCGCGCTCTCAGTAGGCAAGGCGGACCAGTTCGCCATCGAGGGGGTTTACCGCGCCCGCAATTGCGCCATAGACGGCATCCAGCTCGTAACCGCCTGCACGACGGGCAACGGCAACCTGCTCATAGAGGACGCCTCGAAAGCCGAGTTCACACTCCTTTTCCGCGATAACAGCCGCACGGTAACTTTTTCGATATCACCCGGTGCACTGGCCAGGTTTACCGCCCACAAGGAAAAGAAGGCAAGGCTCCTGGATGAACGCGGCATAGGCGGCCTGGCAAAGGCGATGGATATCGACGCCGAGCTGAAAAGGGATTTTGACAGCCTCATCCTTTGGGTGCAGGAAGCGTCCGAAGACGAGGTCGTCCATAAGGTTTCCCAGGAGGGGTTTTGAAGGCAAAGATTTATGACGGGGTACTGGACCTGATCGGCAATACGCCGTTGGTGAGGCTTCGGCATGCGGCGGGGGAAAACGACGCCGAGATATATGCCAAGGTCGAGGGAAATAACCCCGGCGGCAGCATAAAAGACCGCATCGCCCTTGCCATGATAGAGGACGCGGAGGCCTCCGGCACATTAAAACCCGGCGGGACGATAGTCGAGCCTACGAGCGGCAACACGGGGATAGGCCTGGCTATAGTCGCCTCGGTAAAGGGCTACCGCCTGATACTGACCATGCCGGACTCGATGAGTTCTGAGAGGCGCGAACTCCTTGCGGCATACGGCGCGGAGATTATGCTGACGCCCGGCCATGAGGGTATGCGCGGCTCAGTCGGCCTTGCCGAAGAGCTTCTGGCCAAGAACCCGGGCTGGTTCATGCCCCAGCAGTTCAACAACCCCATCAACCCCGAGGCACACAGGAGGAGCACCGCAAAGGAGATCCTCTCCGCGCTCGGGCCGCAGATCGACGCATTCGTCGCGGGGGTTGGGACAGGCGGCACTTTGACTGGAGTGGGCGAGGTCCTGCACGCAAAGAACAAGGACATTAAAATAATCGCGGTAGAGCCTGCGGGCTCCGCAGTCCTGTCCGGTGGAAATCCGGGCCCGCACATGATACAGGGGATAGGCGCCGGGTTTATTCCCGGGGTCCTGAACACCCAGGTCTATGACGAAGTAATAGCCGTGACGGACGGGCAGGCGTTTGCGACAGCACGCATGCTTGCGTCGAAGGAAGGGCTGCTCGTCGGCATATCTTCCGGTGCGGCGGCTTTTGCGGCTATCGAGACGGCAAAGAAACTCGGCAAGGGTAAACGGGTAGTGGTCATACTGCCGGACCGGGGCGACCGCTACATGAGTACCGGGCTTTTCAGCCGTCCGGCATAGGCAAGCGGCTTATAACGGGAGGGGTTAGAGCAAGATGCAGCTTTCCACAAAAGGACGGTACGCGGTCAGGGCGATGTTCGACCTTGCATTTTATTCAAAAGGCGAGCCGGTGCCGCTATCCAGGATATCCGAGCGCGAGGACATATCCCTGCACTACCTTGAGCAGCTCTTCAACAAGCTCCGGCGCGGCGGCGTCGTGGAGTCCGTCAGAGGTCCGGCCGGCGGTTTTCGCCTGTCGAGAAAGGCCTCGGAGATAACCGTCGAGGAGATTATCAGGATAGTCGAAGGCAGCATAATGCCGGTCGAGTGCGTGGACGATAATAAAAAGAACAAAAAGGGCTGCCTGCGTGCCGAGAAGTGCATCACGCATGTCCTTTGGAAGAGGCTCGGCAAGCATATCGTGGACTTCCTCGCCGGGGTTTCGCTCCAGGATTTGGTGGACGAGGCGCGCGAGCTTGTCGAGTCGGACAAAGTCTCGCACGGCTTCATGTTCAATATATAAAATTAGAGCCTCCCGGCATAAGCGCCAGGGGGCTTTTTTTATTTCAAACCTCCCCTTTTCGGCTCTCGCCCGTCCCATAAGAACCAAATCACAATTTGAAATTAAAGTATTTAAATCCGGCCGCCGCTGAGCTATAATGGGACGGTAAAACTGCACAATAACCGGAGGCTCAATTTGAAGCTTAACAGGCAGCAGGTTCAGGCGCTCTCGTCGGCCCTTGTGGACGGCCTGACAAAAAACGGTTTTGTGCGCCTGAAAGTCCCGGCGGAGCAGGCTCTTGCGGCCGTGGAACAAGGCCTGACTGAAGACCTTATGCAGGAAGACAAGATAAACGACGAGGTGCGCGGGATGCTTAAGGCCTACGAGAAGGAATTCGCGGCAGGCAGGGCGGACTACAAGACGATGTTCGACATGGTCAAGAAAAAGCTCGTCCGCGACCGCGGGCTGGTACTTTAAGGAGGCCTGATGAAGTTCTCGGAAGACAAGATCGCGCACCTCTCGCACATCGTATTCGATGCCCTCGTGAAAGAAGGCACGGTGGAACTGTTGGAGGACGACGCCCTCGTGCGCAGAGAGTTGAAGCAGTCTATCGCCAAACACCTCAAGTCCGAGGACGAGATCGACGACATCGTCCGCCGCAAGATACAGTCCTATTCCCGCAAAGTCCTTGAAGGCAGTCCAGAGTGGGACGTCATGTACGGCAAGCATTACGAAGAAGAACTCAGGAAGAAGGGCCGGTAGGCTCATCTCTCTCCCACAAGCAGGTCGTATTTGAACAGCAACGGTTTTCTCGCCAGGAATTTTCTCCTCGTAGCGGCCTCGTTCGCCTTGATGACGGCCGCGCTGGCCCCGGTATGGGCGCTCGGCTGGGACGGTTTTTCTCTTGCCCCCTGGTCCGCATACCTGCTCATACTGCTCGTATGGAGCATGGTCAAATTACTTGGGCCTACCCGCAACTATCCCTCCGACGACCTCGCGTTCGTCGGGGCGCTCGTGCTGACGCTCAACCTCTTCTCGAACCTCCTTGGCGAAGACAGGCAGCTGCTCCAGTATATGTACTTCCTGCTCGTGGCGCTCTGTTCCCTCTATTACTCTCTCAGGTTTAACTTCGCCGTAGCCGGCGTGATACTCGCGCTCGAAGTATCAAATAAATTCCTGTCCGGCATGACCGACAAAGCCTCGCTCGTGGAAGTCGCGCTCTTTGGGGCATACCTCTTCGGCACCGCCCTCGTATTTGGACGCCTGTTCATGTCCGAGCATAAAAAGAAGGAAAAGATGCGGCAGGCGTTCAAAAGGATCCAGGACGGCGCGGCCTCGCTGGGTCATGGCGGCGACGAGGAAGCCGCGCTCAAATCCATGTCGCCGGAGGGCAGGATGCAGAGCTTCGTTGAGTCGGCAGCCGAACTTGACAGGGTATTTGAAGACCTGCTAAACACCGCCCGCGGGACCATGCCGGCTGACAATGCCCTGATTTTCCTGTCCTCAGGAGGAGAAGAACTTACCATCAGGGTTTACATTACCGACGGCAGCATAACCGAGCAGGCCCTCACAGCCCCGGCGCAAGGTCTGGTTACATGGGTGGCGCGGGAGAAGAAACCCCTGCTCGTAAAAGAGCTGTCCAGAGGCCTCGGGTATATCAAGGACGACGCAGGCCGCTCTTTCGTAGCCGCGCCCATAATAAACGGGGGGGTCGTCGAGGGGGTAATCGCGCTCGACTCGGCAGTCGCAGACGCCTTCGACGAGAACGACAAGGAGTCGCTTGTCCGCTTCGCCGCCATGGGCGCTCACCTGCTCCGGAATGCCCGCGCTTTCAGAAACCTCGACAGCTCCGCAAAGTATTTTGCCGCGCTCCACAAGGTAAGCTCCGAGGTATCGTTGAGCCTGGATATGCAGACTATACTTGAAAAGCTCGCACAGCTCACGGGCGAGATAGTGCCTTACGACTACATGACCATCTCTTTTATAGAGGCGGGCGACAAAGTCGAGTTTCAGGTGCTTAAAGGTTTTGAAGGCATCAAGCCGCCGCAGGGGCCGCTCCCGCTTGCAGGGAGCCTGCTCGCCTGGATTGTGGAAAACCGTCAGGCCCTTTGCCTGACAGACTTGAACAAGCGCACCGAGAGCCTGCCGCTGTTTCCGGCGGGCGAGCTGAAGACCCCTACCCGCTCATTTATAGGCATCCCGCTGATAAGCCAGGACACGGTACTCGGCATTTTTACGCTTGGGATGCGCGAGGAAGGCGCTATAAGCGCGTACCAGCAGCATATGCTGTCCATTATCGCCAACCAGGTCGCGGTCAGCATATCCAACGCGCGGCTCCACAACCTCATGCAGAGGATGGCTACGACGGACGGACTGACGGGGCTTATCAACCACCGCCACTTCCAGGACAAGGCCGACGAGGAGTTTGCCCGCGTCCAGAGGTTCCCGGAGCCCGTTTCGATTATCCTTTTCGACCTCGACCATTTCAAGAAAGTCAATGACACCTACGGCCATCCGGTAGGCGATGCGGTGCTTAAGAGGGTCTCCAGGATTTTAAAGGAAACGGTGAGAAATGTAGATATCGCGGCAAGGTACGGCGGCGAAGAGTTCATTGCCCTGCTCGTAAATACCGACGACAAGGGTGCGGGCCAGATGGCCGAACGCATCCGCGCTACCGTCGAGAAGAGCAAATTTGTCCTTGACGGAAAGAACATACCGGTTACCGTAAGCATCGGCTATGCAACCTTCCCGCGCGACGGCGCCCATAAGAAGGACCTGATTGAAAAGGCCGACCAGGCGCTTTACTGGGCCAAGGGGCACGGCAGAAACCAGATATGCGCCTTCTCGGCCATTCCTGAGCAGGCTGATGTTCCTATTAAGTAAAGACAATAAAATAAAAATAGCCCTTGAAAAAGTAGCGGGATACGTATAATGTCCATGTATACCCCTTCACCAGAACTACGGTCTTTTAAATGAAAAACAGTCTCAGGACAAAATCTCTACTTGTCGTGCTGGTCACGCTTCTGATCGCGTTGGGAGCGAACACGACCATCCTCACTTGGGGGTTTGCCACTTTCCAGAAAAAATCCTACGAAAACAAGGCTGCCATGCTTGGCGGCCATCTCCAGCAGGAGCTTGGCCGCGCGCTGAATATCGGCCTGCCGCTCGATACGCTCGAGGGCGTGAACGAATCTTGCCGGGAAGTTGTGGACATCAATAAGGAAATAGGGTACTGCATGCTGGTTGACCAGCAAAGCAGGATACTGTTTCACAATGACCCGCTGCTTGCCGGCAGGTTCCTCAAGGACCCGGCAAGCCTGAAAGCGGTAAAGGCGACATCCTCCCTTGTGCAATACCGAAAGGAGGACGGCGAGAAGTACTACGACGTCTCGGTCCCTGTCCTCGACTCCGAACAGCACCGCGTCGGCACCATCCGGCTGGGGCTCAAATACGATGTCGTCGTCGGCCAGCTGATGAGCCTTATGTGGCGGCCGGTGATCGTCGGGATAATCAGTTTTTTCCTTGCCTCGGCCTTTGTCATGTACTTTGTCAGCAGGGCAATAATAACTCCGGTAGTGGACATGTCCGCGTCTGCCTCCCTTATTTCCCAGGGCGACCTCTCCCGCAGGCTGGAAGTAAGGTCCAAAGACGAGGTCGGCCAGCTTGGAAACTCCTTCAACAGGATGGCAATCTCGCTTCAGGAGAGGGAAGGGCGCATACAACAGGGATACCACGACCTCGAAAAAGCCAACGTCGAACTCCAGCAGTCTTACCGCCAGCTTGAGGATACCGCTGGCGAACTGGAGATGAAGAGCCTTAACCTGAACGAAAAGGTGGACGAGCTTTCGTTCCTCCATAATGCCACCGACCGCCTCCGCTCCAGCATAGAGCTCGACGACATCCTGACAACCGTCGCCGGGGACATTGAACGGCTGGGCTATGAACGGGTCCTCGTAATGCTCGTAAACGAGGCGTCTAACACACTCGACGAAAAGGTCGGGATAGGCTTCGAGAATAACGAGAGGGAACTTCTCTCCGAGCCGCTCGAAACGAATTCGATATTCTCGGCCGCGGTAAATGACGGGCGGGTCGAATACATTGCACAGGCATCGCTGGACTCGCGCGTACCCAAAACCGTCTGCGACGCGTTAGCCCTCCGGGAGTTCGCCGTTATTCCGATGGTCGGCAAGGACCGCTGCGTGGGCGCGCTGCTCGTCGACAACAGAAAATCGCTCAGGCCAATGCGGCGCGACAAGCTGGACATCCTCTCCACCTTTGCGTCCACCGCGGCTATGGCGGTCGAAAACGCCTACCTTTACCGGCAGCTCATCGGCAACATAGAAACCGTCGAGCGCGCCAACCGCGAACTTCGGATGCTCGACCAGACAAAGACAAACTTCCTCTCGCTCGCCTCTCACGAACTTCGTACCCCGCTCGTATCGGTCATGGGCTACCTGAACCTGATGCTCTCCGGCGACCTGGGCGCAATAACCGATGAACAGCGCGAGATGCTGGAGATCGCTATCAAGGGCGCATCCAGGCTGAGGGACATCATAGGGGACCTCCTTATGGTCGCCAAGATAGAGGGCGGGAAGGTCCCGTTGAAATTCCGCTGGATATCCTCCGCCGACATCGTAAAGTACTCCATCGAAGAAATAAACCCGTTTCTGGGACAGAGGCGCGTCGAGATAACGGTCGAATCACTGGACAACCTTCCCAAGATAGAAGCGGATTTCGACAGGCTTCAGCAGTGCGTCACCAACATGTTGAGCAATGCCGTCAAGTTTACGCCGGACGGCGGCAGGGTGATAGTAAGCGGCCGGAAGGTCAAGCTGAACAAGGATACCGGGAAGACCACGCCGGTTACCAGGGACAACTCCATACTCTCGTCCGATACTTATATTGAGCTGTCTATCGAGGACACCGGCATAGGGATTTCCAAAGAGAACCTGGAAAAGGTCTTTGAGAAATTCTTTGAGGCAGGAAATGTAGATGCACACTCCACCGGGAAGGTAAAATTCCTTGGCGGAGGCACCGGCCTCGGCCTTTCCATCGTGAAAGGCATAGTCGAGGCGCACAGCGGCAGGATATGGGCCGAGAGCGCGGGCGAGGACGCAGAGAGGTGCCCTGGTTCGAAGTTCGTTATGCTGCTGCCCATTAAACAGCCTGCCTCAAGAGGCGAATCGGCGCAGCCTTCCCAGAACGGTCACGCGCCGGCCCCCCCGGCACTCCCGAAACCCGGCAGCAAGCCGCGCCTCCTGCTCGTGGAAGACGACGAGGACACTGTGGTGTTCACGAAGCTGATATTGGACAAGAAATTTACGGTAATCGTCGCCCGTGACGGCTTTGAAGGGCTGAAAAAGGCTTTTCTCGAAAGGCCCGATGCAATACTCCTCGATGTATGGATGAGGGGCATAGACGGGTTTTCCGTATGTAAAATACTTAAAGAAAATCAACAGACGGCCGATATACCGGTAGCAATGTTCACAGCGGCGGCCCAGAAGCATGAGATGGAACGGGGTTACAAATCAGGCGCGGACGACTATATAACGAAACCGTTCACGCCGTCCGAACTGATGTCGCGCGTAGAGAAACTGGTAAACAGCGCACCTGCGGGCGTCTCATAGGAGCATTTGACAACCACGCCTCCGGCGGGCTAACATTATTGAATCATCAGCCAGTTAATCCGATAGGTGAGCGCCTTGCTGGAAAAATTCTTCAACCCGAAATCGGTCGCAGTAGTGGGCGCGGCGCGGGACCCGAAAAAAGTCGGGCACAGCATCCTCAAAAACCTCCGCGACAACGGTTACAAAGGCCGGCTGTACCCGGTTAACCCGAAGGCCAAATCAATCCTTGGCCTGAAAACTTACCCCTCGGTATCCTCAATAAAAGAGGGCGTTGACCTCGCGGTAATAACCGTCCCCCGCAATTTTGTGATAGATGTGATGAAGGACTGCGGCAAAAAAGGCGTCGCGGCCGCCATCGTCATCACGGCGGGCTTCAAGGAGAACGGCCAGGAAGGCCTGATCCTCGAACAGCAGCTGCTCGAAGTGGCCGCGGGATACGGTATCCGCGTCCTGGGGCCGAACTGCCTGGGGATGATAAACGCCCATACCGGGCTCAATGCCTCTTTCGCGCCGTCTATGCCCCACAAGGGCAACATCGCTTTCTTCTCTCAGTCCGGCGCGCTGTGCACCGCCATACTTGACTGGTCCCTTTCGCGGGGAATCGGTTTTTCCAAATTCGTCAGCCTCGGCAACAAGTCCGACATCAGCGAACTCGACATGATGGAATACCTCTCGGGAGACCCCGCGACCAAGGTCATCCTCGGCTATATCGAGGGGGTCAGTTCCGGAAGGGAGTTTATCAAGAAGGCCTGGGCGACGGTGCACAAGACCCCCCTTATAATCACCAAGGCGGGCGGCACACAGTCAGGCGCGAGGGCGGCGTCCTCGCACACAGGCTCGCTCGCGGGCTCCGAGCGCGCATTCGAGGCCGTATTCAAGCAGACCGGCATCCTGCGAGCCGATACCATCGAAGAGCTGTTCAGCTTCGCGCTCGCCTTCTCGCGCAACCCTCTGCCGACGGGGCCGAACCTCGCGGTCATCACCAACGCCGGCGGGCCGGGAATCATCGCGGCAGACGCCTGCGAACGCTCGCAGGCACGCATGGCCGAGTTGCAGGCCGCAACGATAACCAGGCTTCGAAAGTCGCTGCCGCCCACGGCAGGTTTTTTCAACCCGATAGATGTGATAGGCGACGCGAGGGCGGACAGGTACGCGGCGGCGCTCGAAGCGGCCCTGGAAGACCCTGGGGTAGACGGGGCGCTCGTACTGCTCACCCCGCAGGCAACGACCGAGCCCGAGGCGACCGCAAAGGCCATCATCGACATCCGGGGCCGCACCGAGAAGCCGGTCCTCGTAAGCTACCTGGGCGGCGACATGATAAAGAAAGGGGCCGACCTGCTGAACAAAAAGCAGGTGGCAATATACGGATATCCCGAAGAGGGCGTAAAGGGGTTCGAGGCGCTCGTACGGTATAATAAGTCAAAGATGAAGGCCGGGCCAAACATCGTCCAGTTCAAGGATGTAAATACCTCGAAGGCCCGTGCGGTAATCGACAAGGCGCGCTCCGAAGGCAAAAAGGAACTGGGAGAGAAAGAGGCCCGGGAGATAATCGCGGCTTACGGTTTCCGCGTGCCGAAAAATGTGCTTGCGGCCACATCCTCCGAGGCCGTCAAGGCGGCGCGCGGTATCGGTTACCCCGTGGTCATGAAGATCGCCTCTCCGCACATACTGCACAAGACGGATGTCGGCGGCGTAAAGGTCGGCATGAAGAACGACAAGGAAGTGGAATCGGCTTTCCTCGAAATTACATCCAACGCCAAAAGGCTTATGCCAAACGCGATGGTCTGGGGCTGCATGGTACAGGAGATGGTGACCGGGGGCCGCGAGGTAATCCTCGGGATGAGCCACGACCCGTCCTTCGGACCCCTGCTGATGTTCGGCATGGGCGGCATATATGTAGAGGCCCTGAAGGACGTCTCTTTCCGCGTAGCCCCTATCGGCAAGGAGGAGGCGCACGAGATGATAGAGGAGATAAAAACTTATCCGATACTGAAAGGACTCCGGGGGGAGAAGTCGTCGGACATCGATGCAATCGAGGACAGCCTGCTCAGGCTTTCCCAGCTTGTTACCGACCTGCCCGAGGTCCTGGAGATGGACATTAACCCGCTGCTGGTGCTACAGGAAGGCCAGGGCTCAGTCGCCATTGACGCAAGGTTTACGATAATATAGGAGGGGATGATGGTCTCCATCTACATCGGCTCCACGATGGGCTATTCCGGCAAAAGTCTGGTCACGCTGGGGCTTCTGCTGAAGATGCGGGAAGACGGTCTGAAAATCGGCTACATGAAGCCGTTTGGAAGGGTGCCGACCTTAGAGAGCGGGACGCTGTCGGACGGCGACGTCATCTTCATGAAAAACCTGCTGGGCCTTAAAGAGCCGCTCGACAAACTCTGCCCCGTGGTGTACAGCCACGACCTGATGACCGAGGCGTTGCGCGGCAAGTCGAAGGACATGCGCAAAAAGGTCATCCAGGCGTACGAGACGGTTTCAAAGGACAAGGACGTCGTGCTCATAGGCGGCGCGCGGGACATATACGACGGCTCGATACTGGGGATATCCGGCTTAAGCCTCATCCAGGAACTCGACACGAAGGTAATAGCGGTAGACCCGTTCTCGGGTGAAGTTTGCGTCGATTGCCTCCTCACCCTCAGAGACCAGTTGGGCTCCAAGCTGTTGGGCGCCGTGATTAACAGGGTCCCGCCGGAGGGTATGGACTACTTGAAAGACCTCGCGGGGCCGTTCCTGAAGAAGAAGGGCATCTCGCTGTTCGGGGTGCTGCCTGCGGACAGGCTGCTGAACTCAATAACCGTCCGGCAGGTGAACGAAAACCTCGGAGGTACGGTCCTCTGCTGCGAGGACAGGCTGGACGAGCTTGTAGAGAACCTGTCCATCGGCGCGATGGATGTCGAGAGCGCGATAAAATATTTCCGGAAACAGCAGAACAAGGCCGTTATCACAGGCGGGCACCGCTCGGACATACAGCTTGCGGCCCTCGAAACATCCACGAAATGCCTGGTCTTGACCGGCGACCTGCTCCCGAACGAGCTTATACTCGCAAAGGCCCGGATAACCGGCGTTCCGGTCATATCCGTAAAATTCGACACGCTTTCCACCGTCGAGCGGCTCGAATCCATGCTCGGGAAGGTCCGCATCCGCGAAGAGAGAAAGGTCGCCCGTGCCATGGAGCTGATGCGCTCGCATTTCGATTATGCGGCTTTCTATAAGGCGGCAGGGATAAAGAAACCTTGAATGTAAGCGACGAAAAAAGCGGACGGTACAACATAGAGTCCGGCGAGGACAAGGCCTGGCGCGAGCTTGCAGCGGACAACACCTCCGATGTCTGCCGGAGGAGCCTCGCAAGCTGGGACGATGCCGCAAGGGCCTACACGCTTGAAATACTCGGAGAGAAATACAGCATTTTTCCCGCAACCCGCAAGATTGTCAACCTGGATAACCCCGGACGGAAGTTTGAATATTTCCTGAACCTGTCAGCGCCGATTTACCTCGTCCGCGCCAGGGATGCAGCGCCTTCAGGGGAGCTTGTAAAGGAATTAAAGGGCGGGGAGTTCTTCTTCCGCGGCTCGCACACCCTCCCTCTCGACGCCGTCGCGCAGAAATACGGGAGGGACCGAGGGCTTTTCGAGGACGCGGGCCGTTCTATGAAGGGTGAGCCTCTAAAGATGGGGGATGCGGCGTTCCGCTTCTATCCATTCCCCAGGGTGGCGATGGCTTTCGTTATCTGGTTTGAGGACGACGAGTTCGAGGCGAGGGTTAGCCTGCTTTTCGACCGGGACGCGGACAAGCACATGGCCCTGGATGTCGTCTGGGCTATGGCCCTGCTGTCGTGCCAGCGGATGCTGGGCTTCGCGCGCTGAATTCCGACAAGCCTCTTTTGGCAAATCCGTCAATCTTTCCTGCCGCGTTTACCTGGCTACCAGCTGGTTCACGAGCTTCAGCAGTTCCGCCGTCTGTATAGGCTTCGACAGATAGGCATTTGCGCCAAGCGCAAGCCCCTTCTTCCTGTCCTCTTCCGCGCCTTCCGTCGTGATAATTATTATGGGAATCTTTTTGTGCTGGTCGTCTCCCCGCACAAGAGACACGAGCTTGAGCCCGTCCATTATCGGCATGTTGATGTCGGTCAGGATGAGGTCGAAACTCTGGGTGGCGAGCTTCTTCAGGGCATCTATACCGTCCGTAGCTTCGACAATCTTTGAGCCGTGCACCCTCTTCAGCGCAAAAGAAATTAGCTGACGCATCGTGGGCGAGTCTTCCACGACCAGAAAATTCACTTCGGCCATCTTTTATACCTCCATCAGGTCTTAAGCTTATCGGTTCCGTTTACTTGCCGGGCTTTTCCTTTATAAGGTCCAGGAAGCTCTGGATGGTCGTCAGCTTCCGTTCGGACTGCGAATAAAGCCTGGACGAGAAAATTGCGGTCGCGGCATGGCCCGCGAGCATCGAGAACAGCTCGTAGTCAACGTCGTTGAACTTCTCTTTCTGGCTCAGCAGCGCGTATATGACGATCTCGCCGATAACATGCTCCTTGATCTTCAGAGGGATGGCGACTATGGGCTTCGTCAGGTCGTCGCCTTTGGCGCGGTCCGGGCCTTCTTCGGCAAAGAAGCTCTCGCCGGTGCGGGCAACGTCGCCTATTATATCCTTGCCAATCTCAAACTCGGGTATCTCGTCGAGCGCTATCCCCTCGGCGGCGACAGCCTTCAGGCTGTTCGTCTTGTCTTCGAGAAGCATGATAGTGAACTTCTCTGCGCCAACCAGGTTCATGATTATTTCAAGGACGGTCTTCAGCACCTCTTCGAAGTCGAGCGTCGAATGAAGCTGGTAACTGGCAACGTACAGGTTGGCCAGGTTGTTGTTTTCCAGTTCCACTTCAAGGTACTTCTCGGCGAAGCCCTTGTTCTCCATCTCCACTTCGGTATACCGCTCCATCAGGTGCCGGTTCTCCTCCGTGAGGATGGCCACTTTCTCTTCGAGCGTGCGGACCATGCCCGGTTCGCTGTTCTTGACGAGGCGGTTCTCTTCTTCAAGCTGGACAACCTTGAAACGCAGCTTCTCGTTCTCCTTCAGGATTTCCTGGGTAAACTCTTCACCCTTCCTGAATATCTGAAGAAATTCTTCGGCTTTGTTTTTAATCGGCTTGAACCCGTTTTCTTCCATTGCTCCTCCTGCTGCGTGCAACTATTTCCTGCTTCCTGTACAGTTTTTCAAAATCACCTCGGCCATCCTGTCAAGAGGCACGACCGAGTCTATAACGCCGGCATCTATGGCCTCTTTCGGCATCCCGTATATGACGGCGGTATCCCTGGATTCCGCGAGGGTAACCCCTCCAAGCCTTTTTATCATCGTCATCCCCTCCCGCCCGTCATTGCCCATGCCGGTCAGGATGACCCCCATCGCGCGCCTGCCATACTGGGCGGCGGCGGACTTCATCATGATGTCTACCGACGGGGTATATTTGTCCGCAGGTTTCGAGTCCTGGACTACTGCGGCAATCCCGCCCTCGGCCCTCTGGAAAGTCAGGTGCGCGCCGCCGGGAGCTATCAGGACGCGTCCGGGCAGAAGCTGGTCTCCGTCGCCCGCCTCCATTATCTCAAGCTGAGAGAGCTTGTCAAGCCTCTCGGCAAAAAACTGCGTAAACCTTGCGGGCATATGCTGCGATACGGCGATGGCGGCCGGGAAATCCGCCGGCAGCCTCGTAAGTATCGCCTGGATCGCAGGAGGACCTCCGGTCGACGCGCCTATGACTACGAGGTCGGCCATGCCGGATTCCGGGGCCTGCCAGCCGATGGGGGCCGGTTTCTCTCTGGTAGACCTGTCAAGCAGTTCGACCGAGCTCTTTACGCGGTCCATATCCAGCCGCGAGTATTTCTTTACCTTCTCGACAAGCTCGAACTTCAGGTTTTCCAGGCTGGACCCGTGCTTGACGGGCTTGGCGAGGAAATCTACCGCTCCGAATTCGAGGGCGCGTATAACGCTCTTGTCGTCCGCCCGGGAGCTGACTACGATGACCGGGACCGGCATGGATTTCATCAGCCAGCGCAGAAAAGTGAACCCGTCCATCTTCGGCATTTCAAGGTCGAGCGTGATGACGTCCGGCTTGAGTTTTATCGCCTTCTCAATAGCGTCCTCTCCGTCGCAGGCTGTCCCTGCGACGACTATGAACGGCGAGGATTCCAGCATCGCCGAGATAGCATCCCGGTTGTACGCCGAATCGTCGACTACGAGCACTTTGACGAGTCTCATTATCCTCTTTATCAGGCCGGTGTACGGTCAGCGGCTCCGGGTCTCTGGTAGACCATTTCGTTCTTCAGATGTACGAGCCTGAAGTCGGTGGTTATATTAAGTAAAGACTCGGCATGGCCCAGAAGCAGGAAGCCTCCCGAGTTCAGTTTCTCATAAAAGGTCTTTACAAGCTTTTTCTTCGATTCCACATCGAAATAGATTATAACATTCCTGCAAAAAATTACATCAAAGTCTTTAAGAAAACTCAATTTATAGGGGTCAAAAAGGTTCAGGTAACTGAAATTTACAAATTTTCTTACATCGTCCGATATCTTGAAGCTGCCCGAGGCCTCCTCGCGGAAATACTTGTTCAACAGTTCTGGTGAAGTAGCACGGAATGAACCGCGTTTGTAGACGCCCCTGCGCGCCGAATTGAGCACCTTCTGGTTGATGTCGCTGCCAATTATCTCAATCTCGCAATCGTCCGCGAGGCCCGCTTCCATCAAAAGCATGGCGATGGTGTACGGCTCCTCGCCTGTGGAGCAGCCCGCGCTCCAAATCCTCAGGGACCTTCTTTTCTTTGCCTCCAGTATCCCGGGGGTTATCTCCTCGGTAAAGGCCTGCAGCTGTTTGTCCTCCCGGAAAAAATATGTCTCATTGGTCGTAAGGCTGTCTATAACCTCTACCAGTTCGCCTTCCTTTTTCTGGTCATACGTCAGGAAATGGTAGTAATCCCTGAAACTCTTGAACTGGTGCAGGCGGACGCGGCGGGACAACCTTCTTTCGAGAAGAAATTTGGTGCTGTCGTCAAAATTTATGCCGCAGTAGTCGCGTATATAGTCCCTTAAGAGCCGGAAAATATCGTCTGGGAGCTCAACTATGTCGTCGCTGAATAGCATCGTTTACTTTTCCAAGAACTTTCCGGCCGTAAGGCGCACAAGCTCTTCGTCGTCGGAGGCGGCCCGTTTGATTGCCTTCATCGAACCATCGTATGCCAGCGCTCCTATGGCCTCGACTGCCGCATTACGGACGCTCCAGTCGCTATCGGATATCAGCCCCTCAAGCTCACTGCTGAAATCCTCATCCCTGAAGTAAGCGCAGGATGCAGCCGCGGACTTGCGTATCTCCGGGTCCGCATCATTGAATGCGGCACGGATGTAAGGGGCCGCTGACGGAAGTCCAGCCGCACCGAGAGCCTCTATCACGGCTATCCTCACCGGCCCGTAAGGGTCTTTCATCAGAGGGGCTACAGACTCAAGCGCCCTCGGGTCGCCGGTTGCCACGACACCCTTGGCGGCTGCGGCGCGCACCCACGGGTCCTCGTCCGCAAGAAGGAGCAGGAGCGGCTCGAATGCTTCGGCGGAGCATACACCGGTAAGGGCGTTGACCGCCGCGAGCCGGACGGACGAGTCCTCGTCGGTAACCGCGTTTATAAGGTTCCTGCAGGAGCGCTCCTCGCCGGATACCGCAATCGAAGCGACTGCGGCCATCCTCACTTCCGGGTCCTCGTCTTTCAGGAGCGCCATAAGAATGTCCAGGCACCCCCCTCCCGGCAGCATCCCCGCCAGCGCAGCGATGTTGCGCCTGAGCGTCGGGTCCTCGTCACCGGCAAGCTCCGCCATCCGGGGCTTCAAGTCAGCCTCTTTGAGCTTTCCGAGGGCGCGTACCGCATGCTCCTGCACATCTTCGTATTCGTCCGTCAGAAGTTCGAACAAAGCGCCTGCGGCCATGGGGTCGCCTATCCTGCCAAGCGCCTGAGCGGCGGCCCCGCGCACATGTCCGTTCTCGTCGTATAGCATCGGGATGAGGAAATTCACGACTCGGGCATCCCCGGTAAGGCCGAGGGTGCTGGCGGCGGCGGCGCGTACCTGCGCCTGGCCGTCCGTGACAAGGAACAGGAAAGGCTCCACCCCGTCTTTTGAAATCTCACGCAGCGCCCACAGGGCGGCGTCCTGCTCGCCGCTGTCGAGCAGCTGCATGGCAAGCTGGTGCACCGAGGCTTTATCTCTCAATATCCCGAGCACGATGGCGGCTGATTCGCATAACTCGCCGTCATCGTTCCCCAGGCAGCCCCTTATGAGACGGACCGCGCCCTCCTCTGCTGTCTCGCGGAGCCTTCCGGCAAGCCTGTCTTCCGCGCCGGACATCTCAAAGGTTTTTGCAAGCCCCTTTACCGCAGTCTCTCTTATGATTGCAGACTGGTCGGACAGCGCTTCGGAAAGCGTGTCCCACGCCTCCTCGTCCGCTATCAGGCGGAGCGCGTCGATAGCCGCTTCACGCAGGTATGGGTCGGCCGCCGCCCTGATCAGCGGCTTGACGGCCCTCGGGTCGCCCATTTCGCCGAGCGCGGCAGCCGAGCTGAATGCAAGCCACTGGTCCTCGGTCCTCATGAAATAGACAATCCTGTCGAGCGCCTCGACCGCCTTAAGCCTGCCTAAGTGTTCCACGGCCGATGCGCGGATGTTTGTGTCTTCGTCGTCAAGGGCATGGACCAGGGCGGGTATGCATTCCGGGATGCCTATTTCACCGAGGATATCAACGATGAATTTGCGGACATCCGGGTCCGGCTCGGCAATATTTCTGCTCAATGCCGCTACCGCAGGGCCCCCTATCCGCACGAACGCCTCAACCGCCGAATTTCTCGCGCCAGCGTTGTCTTCGGAAAAAAGGCGGGAGTATAGTCCGTCGAACACCTCTTCGATGTCAATACCGGCGATGACCTCGGCGGCGGCCTTCCTGACCCGCCATTCCGAATCTCCCAGCGCCTCGACAAGCGGGGCAACGGCGCCCTTATCGCCGGCAAGCGCGATGACGGCCAGCCGCCTTTCCTCCGGGTCGGCGCTCGCCAGTAAATTTATGGCCTGGTCTCTATCCAATTTGTCCCCTTAACGCTGCGGTTCAGACTCCGCAGGCCTTCCTGAGCGCAATGACAAGGTCGTTTCCGGTAAACGGCCCGGCAATATTGCCGCAGCCAAGGTTCGCGCACCTATGCTTCTCCTCATCGCTGAGGGAGGCGGTTATCACAATGGGTATATCTTTTGTTGCCGGGTCGTTACGCAGGATACCCGCCACATCCAGCCCCTCGATGTCGGGGAGCCTCTGGGAGATGAATATCATGGCGGGCCTTCTTTCCCTGGCGATATTGAGCGCCTCGTGGCCGGTTATTGCGGATGCCAGCGCGTATCCTTCTCTGCGCAATATATTCTTCTCCTCCGCGATGGCGGCCTGGTCGGGGTTGACCATAAGGACAAGCCTCCCGTCGAGCCTCAGTTCAATCTGCCTCTCTTCCCTTAAGGCGTTGACCTCAAGCAGGCGCGAGGACGGTTTGGGGAAGCTTACAGAAAAACGAGCACCCTTCCCCTCCGGCGATATCGGGCTCTCGGCCCAGATCCTTCCGCCGTGCTCCTTGGCAATTACGCTGCAAATGGAAAGGCCAAGCCCTGTCCCGCCTTTCTTCCTGGTGGCCGACATGTCCACCTGGTAGAAGCGGTCGAATACCTTCATAAGCTTGTCCCTTGGTATGCCTATGCCCTGGTCTTCCACCTCTATCATCAGTTCTTCGCCCTTACTGCCTACAATGACTGTCACCTTCCCGCCTGCATCTGTAAACTTGACCGCATTTCCGACGAGGTTGACTACGAGCTGGTCCAGCCTGTCCTTGTCGCCCATCACATACAGCGGCTCATCGGGCATCCGGGCTTCGAGGGTCAGCCCGTTCTTTTTTGCGATGATATCCATAGAGCGGATGACCGCCCGGACTACCTCACAAATATCTATCGGCTCAAACCGTATCGCCATCCTGCCCTCTTCAAGCTTGGACAGGTCGAGCAGGTTGGTTATGAGGTTAACGAGCCGGTCGGTATTCTGCTCCGCGATGCGGAGGAACTCCGCATGGGTATCCTTGTCGTCTATGCCGCCCTCCATCAAAAGGTTTATGGCGCCTTTTATGGAGGTCAGCGGCGTGCGCAGCTCGTGAGATACATTCGAGATGAAGTTGGTCTTCATCTCGTCAACTTCTTTTTCCTTTGTTATGTCCCTGAATGTCACGACCCTGCCAGCCGTTTCGCCGAACTCGTCGCGGATGAGGGAAGACATCCTCCTCAGTATCCTGCGATAGGGCCTGGCAATCGTCACATCATAGAACCCTGGGCCTTCATATCCCAGGTCCGCCTGCCTGCGTTTTGCCTGAAACTCCTCGCGGTCCTCGGCGCGGTCGGCCATCCGTCCAACCAGCAGGTCTACAGGCTTGCCCTTCACCTCGTCCGACCTGACCTCAAAGATATCCTCGGCCTCGTGGTTTATGAGTATGACCTTCTCGTCCCTGTCGAGCGCCACCAGGCCGTCCCGTATCGAGTTGACTATAGTGTCCGTCTGGCTCTTTTCTGTCTTGAACTTTACATTCATTTCTTCGAGACGGAAGGCAAGGTCGGTAACCCACTCGTTTGTCTCCTGCAGGCGTGCGGCGCTCTGCTGGGACTCCCGGTAAGATACCGCAAGCTTTCTGGAGAGGTCTTCGGCCTCCTCCCTCGCCTTTTTCAGGTTCTCTATTTTTTCCTTGAGGTTTGACGCCATGTTATTGAGGCTGTCGTTCAGGACCTTCAACTCGCGCGGCCTGGAAACATCGACACGGTAGTCAAGGTCGCCTGAAGAAAACTCCTCGGCCCCTTTTGCGAGCGCCTCGACGGGCCGGGCGACCCAGCCCGCTATCTTTATTCCCATTAACACGCCTATCAGGCAGGCGGCAACGACCACAAGAAGGGTATATAGAAGGTTCTTTTTCAGGCCTTCCCTGAGCGGCCTGTCGCTGACCCCGACACGGTAAACGCCGATTTTCCCACCGTCCAACACCACGGGGTATGCGAGGTCCAGGAATTCGCTGCCGTCGTCCAGCTTGTGGCTGAACTGACGGGTTGCGGCCGATTGTGCGGAAGCCGCCCTGTTCCTGTCTATTAACGCCATTTCCTCGGCGTTAACCCGGTTATATGTCTTGGCAAGCACCTTCCCGGACAAGTCGAGCACTTCGATATACTCGACCGGGGAGTTGTATTTCGAATCCGCGCTCATCTGGGACTCGATGGACTTGTAAAGCCCGAATGAATCTTCCCTGAGAAGTTCGTCCGAGGTCGCAAGGGCAAGCTGTTCGGCCGTTGCAATGCCGCGCGCATAGAAGTCCCGCTGCTTGTCCGAACGGTAATCCAGCGTCGTCAGCAGCCCCGCCACCAAAAGACCTACCAGCATGACCGCCAGGCAGATGTGCAGCGACAACCTGAACTTCAAGGTATCCGTCAAGGGACTGAATACATGTTCAGTTTTTTTCTTCAACGTCCCTTTTCATCCTTCGATATTTTGCTTATAGCTTTTTTCATTTTCCGCAGGCTGTCATAATCCCTGTCCGCCGCTTCGACAAACCTGTCTACCGATATAAGGGCTAGTATGGCCCTGCCTTCCGGGTCCTTGTGCATATCGAGAAGGGCCATCTTGAGGGCTTTCCTGAGTGCGGGGTCGGCCCTCTTCGAGGCTACCACCGGGGGCATTGCATATCCCGGCGACTGCTCGATGATGCGCGTTCCCGAAGCGTCCTTGTCGCCTTTAGCCAGCTTGAAATCATATATGATGCTGTTTACGGAAGCCCCGTCCACAAGTCCCTTGTAAACCGCCTCTATGGAATTATCGTGCCCGTAAGTGTAAATTGTCTTGGCGAAAAAATTATATGGGTCAAACCCGCGCTCGTGCAGCGTGTCAAGCACATACCAGCAGCCTGTTGACGAGCCCGGGTCCGTATATGCAAAGTTCTTTCCCTTTAAATCCTGGAGGGATTTGAAAGGGGAGTCCGTCCTTACAATCGTGTAGGAATAAAAAACGGACTTGCCGAGTATCACCGGGATGCCGAGGAGGTCAACCCCGAAGTCGTCCTGGTCCGTTATGTACGGCCCGGAACTGATAAACGCGGCGTCAATCTCGCCTTTCTTCAACATGCGGTCAACCTGGTTGTAGCCTTTGCGCTGCACCAGCCCGGCCTTTCTGCCAGTCTTCCTGCCGAGGTACTCTATTATCTTCCGGTACTCTATGAAAGTCTGCTGCGGAGAGAGCATCGATGCGACGGCGACCCGAAGTTCCTTTTCTTCAGCACCGGCCTGCGAAGCGCAGAGCAATAGAGCCGCGACAATAAATGCGACAGCCCTTCTCATACCCCCTCCTCCTGAACGGCGGCAGGGCCCAACACCGTCGAGCCGAGCTGGCGTATTTCGTCTTTTGTTAAAATCTTCCCGATGTCGAGTATGAATATAAGCGAGTCGCCGCTTTTGCCGACACCCTCCAGGTACTCGGCGTCCACACCCCTGACCGTATCGGGAGTCTCTTCCACTTCAGAGCGGTCCATATCTATGACCTCGAGCACCTCGTCGACAATCAGGCCCACGACCCGCTCGCCCACTTGCACTATGACTATCCTCACCTTTTTCGGGTCTTCGCGGTGCTCTGCGATACCGAACCGGTGCCTCAGATCAACGACGGGCACGACCTTGCCCCGGAGGCTTATGATCCCCTCGACAAATACAGGGGCCCTCGGGACGGCAGTTATCTTCTGAGGGCGGATAATCTCTATTATCCGCATAATATCCACCGCGTATTCTTCGCCGGCGACAAGGAAGGTCGCAACCTGCATAGTGTCCCCGGATACGCCTTCGCCTGCCCCGTTCATCATTTCAGTATTCATCTGCTCTCCTGCGGGCCAAACACTTGCTGGATCGTGGCATCAATTATAGTTGATGCCGTAAAGCTGCCTGACCATCTTCCTTATGATGTCGTATTCGGAATCGGCCGCTTCCATAAAGCCTTCGCACTCCGTGTCGATGGCCCGGAGAGCCATGGCGTGCGCCGGGTTTGATACCTTCATGTCCAGAAGGGCCTTCTTTATCTTGTCTTTAACAACCCTGTCAACTTTCTTGCCGGCCGAAAAATTGAAGTTGGCGATTTCGTCCGAACGGCCGATAACCTTGAGGCCCTGAGGCGCATACTGTTTGGCTACCAGTTCCATCAGTCCGCCAGCGTCGTATTCGCCTGACAGGACGGCCTTCACTACGGCATCGTGCCTGCTCAAATAAGAATACGATTTGAGGTCGTGCAAATTTATCCCGGCTTCCATAAGCATCGCCCTTGGCATAAGGTGGCCGGAGGTTGACTTCTCTCCGCCGAAGGCGAACGTCTTGCCGGCCAGGTCCTTCACCGCTCCGATGCCCGAGTCGTCGCGCACTACGATGGCCGAGCGGGTAAACGGCTGGCCCTTGCCGACGGACTTGACAAGGGGCTCAACGGCATACTTGTGGCGGGCATCCACATATGTCGTGGGACCGAAGAAGGCTATGTCCGTCTTCCCTGTACCGAGGTCGTTCACGGTCGCGGCCATATCCGCACCAGGTACGATTTCCACATTTACATTCAGAATCCTCGCCAGATACGAGCTTAGGAGCTTGAACCGTTTTTTTATCTCTTCCGGGTCCTCCATAGGCGTCACGCCGATGCGGAGAATCCCGCTCTCGAGCTTGTAGTCCGACATGAGGACAAACCTGTTAATCTCGTCCCTCAGCATATCGGCCTGGCGGGACAGCTCCAGGACCGCCGAGTCCATCTGTCTCGCCAGGTCTACGTTCTGGATGGTAATATCCTTGATTTTGCCGATCGCGCGGACAATCTCCTGGCTCCCCTTCCGCTGCTCCGAGGTAGCGGTCGCGATATGCTGCACCTTGTCGGTAACGTTCTCGACGGCCATCGTTATCTGTTTGCTGCCCTTGGCCTGCTCTGACATCGCGTTCTTGACCTGGGTGCTGATATTGTTCATCCTGTCCGTGGCCTTCATTATCTGCTCGGAACCCTTCGACTGCTCCTGGGTGGCCGTCAGTATCTGCTGGACCATATTACTTATCGACAGCATCGCGCCCGAGACCTGCCTTATGCCTTCGGCCTGCTCGACGGTGGCCTTTTCGATGCTCTTGGACATGGTGGCGGCCCTGGTCGAGCTGTCCACAATCTTGGTAAGTGCGTCCTTGGCCTCATACGCAATCTTAACCCCGACTTCGACGCTCTCCCTCCCGCTCTTTATCGATGATACCGCATCCCTGGCCTCGGTCTGAACCGCATTGATCAGGTTGGCTATTTCCTGCGTGGACGAAGAAGTCCTCTCCGCGAGGTCCTTGATCTCGGAGGCGACTACAGCAAAACCCTTGCCCTGGTCGCCGGCCTGCGCGGCAAGTATTGCGGCATTCAGCGCGAGAAGCGATGTCTGGTCGGTAACCTCGTCGATAACGTTCAGTATCTCACCTATCTCCTCGGAGCGCGAGCCGAGCTGGCCGATTACATCGGCTGCCCGTTCGACCGTCTGGCGGATATGCTCCATGCTCTCTATGGTCTTCTGCACCGAGCGCATGCCGAGCTCTGTAGCATCCGAAGTCACCCTCTCCGAAAGCAATGTGGACTCCTTGGACGCTACCTCGACTTCCTTGATGGAAGCCCCCATCTGGGTGGCGGACGCCGTAGTTTCCTCGGCCGAAGAGGACAGCAGGTCCACATTCTGCGCTACCTGCCTGATAGAGGCGGCCATCTGGATGATGGAGGTGGAGGTGGATTCGGCGGATAGCGAAAGGTCGTTCGTGCTTCCGGCCACCTCGTCTATGGATGCCGCCATCTCCATTATCGACGCCGACGACGACTCGGCGGACGACGACAGCGATTCGACGCTTTCGGCAACCTCTCTTATAGAGGCGTTCATCTCCTCCATCGAGGATGAGGTCTCCTCGGTCAGTTCATGCTGCGCCTGCGCGCCCTCGGATATCTTCTTGGAGTTTATCGCAATCCTCTCGGTCGCGTTGGCTACGCTTATAGAGGACTCCTTCACCTTGGCAAGCATATCTTTCAGGTTCTTGACCATGATGTTGATGGCCAGTCCCAGTTCGCCGATTTCGTCCTCCTCGTTTCGCATCGTTATTACCTTGGTCAGGTCGCCCTTTGCAATCTGGGTGGAGGTCGTGACCAGATACGATATCCTGTCGGTTATGAACCGGGTGAGGAAGAACATGAACGCGATGATGGCGACAACAAGGGATACGGCCGCAATAATCACTGCATTGAGTATCATGGCCTTCCGCTGGCCGACTACCTCATCATAGCTGAGTCCCAGCCTTATAGCGCCGATCCGTTTGCCTTCGGTGTCTTTCAGCGGGATGACCGTATCATAATATTTCTTCTTGTTGTGCTCGAATATAAAGGCTCTCTCGGTATTGGTCTTTGCGGCTGCAAGGCTGACATCGTCCAGCATCTGGCTGCCGACTACGGAATCATCGTTGCTGTAGAAGACTTTACCGCTCGGATCCATCACCATGCAATAGCCGATATTTTTGTTCCTGGTCACGATTTCTTTGCACTTTTCGCTTACGCCGGAAAGGCTGTCGAGGGTTAGCCCGAGGTTGAGCGAACCTGTCAACTCGTCCCTGAAAGAGTCTCCGATAGTAAACGCCTTCCCAAGCAGGGCCTGGGTATAGGCCTTTGTGAACCCGTAGGTCAGCACGGCCGTGGACGCTGCAATTACTCCAAGGAGTATGAGTGCCACCATCCCAAGGGCCTTTATCCTCAGCGACTTGGTGGTTATCCTCAAATTCATCAAATTACCTCCCCTACTTGATTACTTTTGTGGCCGCGTTAAGCACATCGAAAGGAACCTTCAGGCCCAGGGCATTCGCCGCCTTAAGGTTCAACACCAGGTCTACTTTCCTCGCGTTTTCAAGGGCTATTCCCGAAGGCGGGTCGCCCCTCAATACCCTTGCAACCTGCGCGGCTGCGATTTCTCCCTGCTCGGAGGCTGACGGAGCGAGCGCGATAAGCGCGCCCTTTTCGGTCATACCCGAGGCCTGCGATATGGCCGGCTGGCTGCGCTTGCTTGCCGAGGCTATGATGCCGCCCGCCTCCCTGCAGGCCACCGCGCTGTTGGAAATAAAGACGCTGTCCGATGTTTCAAGAGCCCTTGGCACCCTGCCCTTTACATCCGCGCTCGTCTTGACGGAGACCTCTATTATCTGTATCCCAAGGCCGGCCCCGTTCTTTTCTGCCTCGTCCAGCTGCGCCACGGAGTCTGTTTCGTCCGGGTTGTAGACGACCGCAAGCTTGCTGCACGGCTTTATAGACTTCAGTGTCTTCAACAAAGTAATCATGGGGACCCTGGCGCTCACGCCCGTAGAGTTTTGCTTTTTTACTCCACAGGCGCCGGGATTGTAGACAAACGAGAAAACAATAGGAATGCTCGTAGTCTCTTTGACGGCAGCCATGGCTGCGCCGCCGCCATAGGTTACTATGCAGTCAACGCCTACGCCCACGAATTTCCTGACGGCATTTGTCCATGACATCAGGTCGGGGTTTGGCGTCTGCACGTATATTGTCACCTTGCCCTGGTCATACCCGGCCCTTGAAAGGGCGGAGACAAAGGCTTTATGGGCCTCCTGGTATCTCGACAGGTCCCCGGACATGATTACGCCCACGGACTTTTCAGCCCATGCGTTCGTCTGTCCGGCCAGCAAGACTAAGACCGTCACCAAAAGGATTTTCTCGAGCTTCTGTAACATACATCCTCCGGATGTTGTTGGACGATTCAGGACAGACTTACCACTCTTTTGAAACCGTCAGCATGACAGCGTGGCCAGTTCCGTCCTGTCCGCCGTTCTGCGGCAGGTCGGCAAAATCCTCATAGTCGGTTACATCGTACCTGAGCGTGGTCCCCCAGCCTTTCTGGAACTTGTATTTTGCTGTGAATCCGGCCCCGGTCTCGCGTGAGCGGACGTCGTTCATCTGGCCTACATCGGTTACATCTATCGACGCGCCTATAAAATCAGACCGCCACATGCCCTTGGCCCATGTCTGCCGGAATTCTCCTTCAATATAAAGAGGGAACGCAAAGTTATAGCCTGTGCTTATACAGTAGGTGTTGGCCGAATCCCTGTTCGGTATCCTCGTCTTGCGCGCGTTTGCGCCAGTCCGGAACTGGATCATCTGGTCTGTAACGTTCCTGTAATAATCGTAGTTGCAGGACAAGAACCACTGCGATGACGGGGTCCAGGTGATATGCGCTCCGGGGTTATCATATGCCTGGTGCAGGTTGGCGGATGTATTTTGCCCCCTGTTGAACCAGTAATAAACGCCGGATGAAACCGTGCCGCGTACCCACTCTCCGCCTAACCTGCCCTTGACCTCGTTCCTGGGCTTGGATGCAAAGGCAGGTTCCTCGACATATATATACTCGATTGTGCCGGTAAGGTTTAAGTCCCGGACGGGCTTGGAGTATATCCCGATTTTCGCAGTGCTGATCTTCTGTTCGTTCGGCTCCTGCTGTAGAGGGGTCTCCCTGTTATCCCAGTTTTCAACCCCTTTTCTCGTGATGTCCTCGAACGAATAATCGGCCTTTACCATGAAGGCGCTTATGGGCGCATACTTGATGCTTATCTCAGCCTTGTTCGAGCGGTTGTCTATCGGGTCTACGACTACCCCGGGGACGGGAGCTGTCGCAAGAGAGCCTATCGTGAAACCGAATGTAGACGGAGCGTTCTCAAGAAGCTCCTTGTATCTGTACCTCAACGAAACGGTTACATCCGCGGCGGGTATGAACGTAAAGTCTGAATATGCGCGCCTATAATCCACGCGGGTCCCGCTGTTGTTGTTCTTTTTCACGCCGTTTACAAACGTGGCGGAACCAACTATCGCGCCGGTGAGGTCGGTATGGGCTTTCACGGTATCCGAGAAGCCCTCAAGTACCGGCAGGACGGAATGTTCAATTACCGTCGCACCGCCGGCGCCGTTCCCGGAATTGTCCACCCTGTCCATAAGCCTTACGTCTTCGTGCGGGTTGAACTTTTTGACCATATGGCTGTATTCAAGCTCGACGGGGCCAAAATGCCCATTGAGGCCGGCCACAAGCTTACGGACCGTGAGGTCTTCATTCCTTCTCTTGGTGACTTTCTGGGTCCCGCTATAAAACCTGGCCTGCATTTCTCCAGCTTTGGTGTATTCCCTCAGGTCTACAAAGGCATGATATGCCCGCTCAGGCCACTTGAGCCTCAGAAATACCCTGCTGTCCCTGCTCTCGGCATTATAATGCACGCCCTCACCGTCCAGGTTCAGGGTAGGCAGGCCGCCGCCCGCCAGCCCGGAAGTCGGCATATAATGGGGCAGGTTATGCCAAAGCGCCCAGCCGTTATAATTGAATTTGAAAACATCCTTGTAGGCATACGAAAGCTCGGCCTCGTAGTCGTTCTTGTTCAGAAAATCAAGCTCGGCATCAAACCTGTGGGGCAGCGGATAGTTGTGGAGCTTGAAACCGCCCGCCAGGCTCGACTGCGGCCAACCAAACTCCATGCTCTTTACCGGAGACCTGGAAACATTGACATTCCTGTAACCGACCCATGCCTTTGTTATCGGTTCCAGCGAATAATGGGCAGGCGGCAGGTCCGAAACTTCATTAGCCCAGTCTTCAGCAGAGCCGTCCTCTTCCACGACAGCCTCGGCGTCCGTACTTTCAGCAGTTGTCCCCAAGACAGCAGTCCCTGCTTGCTGATCGACCCATCCTCGGCCAAGGCCGTTAAAGGAAGACCAAACAGGGCTGCGGCAATAAACACTATAAGTATCCTGAACATTTAATGCCTCCTCCCTATCTGATTAAGGTTAATGGGGCTCCGGCGGTCGCGGGGTTATCCGTCCCGTGAATCTCAGTATGACAGTCAGTGCAGCGTGTACTCCTGGAAATATGTCCTGCAGAGGTTGCCGCTGTGCCATGTGCCTGCATATGGCACTGGAAACAAATGTATGGCTCGCGGTTAACCAACAACCTCTCGTTCACGGACCCGTGCGGCTTGTGGCAATTCCTGCAGTCTTCGGTAACGTCTCCATGCTCATAAGCAAAAGGCCCTTCCTTCTCGGCATGGCAAGCGGTACACGTCTCCTTGACGGTAGCCTCTTTTAATAGCTTTTCGTTTGGAGAAGCGTGCGGGTCATGGCAGTCGAGGCAAGATAACCTGCCGTCTATGACGCCATGGCGCGACGGCAGCAGGAACTGAGCTTTAATCGCCTCATGGCACTTGAGGCAGACGCGGGAAATATCCTTCGGGTGTACCTTCAGGTCTACTCCCTGGTGAACATTATGGCAGTCAAAACACGAGACCCCCGACAGGTTATGAATGCCGGAGTTCCAGTTGTGCAACGAAAAGGTCGCGTTGGCCGAGTGACACTTCAGGCATGTCAAGGACTGGGCCTGCTTGGGCAGTTCTTTCAAGTCTATGAAGGTCGAGAAGTCGCAGGTCTCCTTGCCGTTGACCAATTTGACGTTCTTGACGGCCAGGCTTCCCGGGCCGTGGCACGACTCGCAGTTGACTAGCGGCAGGCCGGACTCCGGCGAGAGCTGCGCGCCCATCGTCGAAGCGTCGAAGTACTTCTTGTAAATGTCGTGCGCATGGCACTTCGCCAGGCACGCCTGGTCGCCTACATAATCGGCATCGAGCCTTCCGGCGATAAGCTTTTCATACTCCTTCACCGGAAGAATAGGCTTACTCGCCTTGAGTTCTGCGCAGCCGGCAACAAACACGGCCAGGCAAAGTAGAACAACAGCCAAAACCGAAGGTTTTATCCTTCCACGAGCCATTGAAA
>DASXVI010000030.1:0-1533 GCA_036504315.1 Nitrospirota bacterium | reverse complement strand
GCGGCTGATGAAGCTGCGGCCAAAGACCGCAAGCGTCGAGAGAAACGGCAATGTCGAGGCTATAGATGTGGACATGGTCGTTCCCGGCGATATCGTATTCGTCAGGCCGGGCGAGAAGGTTCCGGTAGACGGAGAGGTAATCTCCGGGTTTTCAAGCGTTGACGAGTCCATGCTGACAGGCGAGAGCATGCCGGTGGACAAACGGGAGGGCGACCGCGTCTACGGCGCGACGGTCAACTTAAACGGGAGTTTCCGCTTCAAGGCCTTGAAGGTAGGCAAGGATACGATGCTTGCAGGTATAATCCGGCTGGTCGAGGAGGCCCAGGGCGCGAAGGCCCCCATCCAGAAGCTCGCCGACAGGGTGGCCGGGGTATTCGTCCCTGTGGTCATAGGCATTGCGCTGGTTACATTCGCCGGATGGCTTATTACCGGGCAAGGGTTCACATTCGCGCTCTTAAATTTCATTTCCGTCCTGATAATTGCCTGCCCGTGCGCCCTCGGGCTTGCCACGCCCACCGCGATAATGGTCGGTACGGGCCGGGCCGCCGAGAAGGGCGTCATATTCCGGGGCGGGGATGTGTTTGAACTGAGCGCCAGGGTTGACACAATCGTGCTGGACAAGACCGGCACGATAACCGAGGGCAGGCCGCGAGTTACAGATGTTATTGACTTATCAGGCGCTGGCGGGGACGCGCTTGTCGGGCTTGCCGCCTCCGTGGAGTCCCATTCGGAACACCCGGTCGCAAAGGCCGTCATGGAAGAGGGGACAAGGCGCGGGGCCGTGTTGCGCCCGGCCGTCGCATTTGAGGCGAAGCCCGGCTTCGGGGCAACGGCGGATGTGTCCGGCGTAAAGGTGGCCATCGGGAACGCCCGGCTGATGTCGGAGGAAAATATCGAGGCCTCCGATGCCGCGTCCGCCGCGTCCTCAAGGCTCTCGGGAGAGGGCAAGACCGCTATTTATGTTGCGAAGGACGGCAGGCTGGCAGGAATTATAGGCGTAGCCGACTCCATAAAGCCGGACTCCGGCTGGGCAATAAGAGAGCTGAAGCGGATGGGGCTCGAAGTCATAATGCTGACAGGCGACAGCGAGGCCGTGGCGCGGGCCGTGGCCGAGAAGGCAGGCATAGACAGGTTCGTGGCCGAGGTCCTGCCGGACGGCAAGGAGAAGGCCATCGCGGAGCTGAAGGCCGAGGGCAGGGTCGTTGCGATGGTGGGCGACGGCATAAACGACGCGCCCGCCCTGGCGAGGGCCGACATCGGCATTGCCATCGGGACCGGCTCGGACATTGCGGTCGAGGCCTCCGACATGACGCTGGTCAAGTCCTCGCTCGCCGATGTGGTAATCTCTTTCAGGATAGCGAGAAGCACCCTCCGGGTTATCAAGCAGAACCTTTTCTGGGCATTCTTCTACAATGTCATAGGCATCCCGCTTGCGGCCGGAGTGCTGTACCCGGCCTACGGGATACTGCTGAAGCCGGTAATGGCGGCGGCGGCGATGGCTCTCAGTTCGGTATCAGTAGTGACAAATTCCCT
>DASXVI010000029.1:0-5456 GCA_036504315.1 Nitrospirota bacterium | reverse complement strand
AAGAGGGTAAGCGGCGTAATCAGGATGACCTTGCGGCCGACAGTCGAGAAGAGTGCGGAACAGATAAAGGCCCTGACGCTCGCAAACGAGCTGCCGCTGCCGGACAGGGTGGATGTCCTGACGGACGCCCTGTCGGACAAGAAGTATCGCGTAACAAGGCGGGGCCGTTTCATTTATGCGGCAAAAGGGCTGGCGGGGCCGTGGGGCGACATGGTTACCCATTTGAGCATCCTGCTCATCCTGCTGGGCGCGATTGTCGGGAGCCTCGGCTTTATCGGCACAATCAATATTTATGAAGGCGATTACTCGGATACTTTTTACAACTGGAACAGTTTGCAGGACGAGCCGTTCGGGTTCACATTCTATGTCGAAAAATTTTCCCTCCAATATTACCCGGTCAGCCTGAAGGTGAGCGTGCGCGACCGGCAGAGCGGGAAAAAGGCGGCCGATTTCGATACGAGGGAAGGCGCGGAAAACCGTATTCCCGGCACCGATTTTACGGTCGTCCCGGATAAGGTGGACACGGCAAAGCACGAGGCCATCCTGAAGATATTTTCGGGCGGCAGGCTTATCGGCGTTTATAATACGGCAATGCCGGAAGGAGGGCCGGAAGCGCCGACGGTATTCAGGTATTCTTTCCGCGTGCTCTCGCACGGAGATGCAATGCCGAAGAGCGTTTCGAGCACGGTACAGCTGATACGTAACGGCAGGGCCGTGAAAAGCGGGATAGTAGAGGTGAACGAGCCTATGTCTTTTGAGGGCCTGAGGATATACCAGACCGCATACGAGCGTGACGCCTCCGGCAGGTATTTCTCCGGGTTCCAGATCGTGCGCGACCCCGGAATACCGCTCGTTTGGTCCGGGTTCCTTCTGCTTATGGCCGGGCTGTTTATATCTTTCTTTGTCCACCACCGGCAGGTTTGGATTTTTGTGGCCGACGACAGTATACATATCGGCGGGACGACAAAAAACGACCTGAGCGGGTTTATGCGCGAGTACGGCAGGGTCGTGAAGCGGTTTATCGAGGAAGTGGAGCCGGTATGAGGCCGCCAAACATAGGACTCAGGTCCAAGATAATACTGTATGTGAGCTGTCTGATTATTGCGATTATCGCGATAAACGCGGCCATTACGATAAGGACGGAGCGCAAGGAGCGGGAGGCCCAGTTGATGGAGCAGGGCAAGCTGTTCGCCGCCCTTACCGCCACCGATGTAGTGCGCTCATACGGTTCGCTGTCGTGGAGCGGCGGATACCAGCCTACGCCTGCTACCCCTCCCGAAATGCAGATGGCCCGGTTTTTCAGCTACTACCCCGACCTCGTCCGGCTGATGGTGATAAGCCACGGGGGGATAGTCCTCTTTGACTCAAGCGACCCGGCTGCGGCAGGCAGGCAGGCGAAGACCTCCGACCAGGCGGTAATCTCCAGGCTTTCCACCCAGGAGGTGGACGCGCGCACACTGAAAGACAAGAACGGCGAGAAGTTCATCGACATCATGGCCCCGGTCAGCGGGCCGGGCGGGCCGCAGTTCCTGAAAGTCCGCTACATAATGTCGTACCGCTCGCTGGAGGAGAGGCTCAAGAACATCAGGAACGACTTTCTCATCCTCACGGGCCTGTTTATCTTCATCGGCATCGTTGGAGCGGCCATATTCTCCGCAAAACTGACGAGCCCGATACTCAGGCTCAAGGACGGGGCAAGCGAGCTTGAGCGCGGCAACTTCGACCTCGAAGTAGATATCCATACGAAGGACGAGTTGGGCGAGCTTGGAAGGTCCTTCAACCGGATGGCTACCGCGCTCAGCGAACAGAGAACCGACCTTGAAGAGCTGAACAACAACCTGATAGAGGCAAACGAGGAGCTGGTGGAACTCCAGGGCGAGCTTATCCGCTCTGAGAGGATGGCCGCAGTCGGTGAGCTTGCCGCAGGGCTTTCGCACGAGATAGACAACCCCATCGGGGTTATACTCGGGTTTGCCGAGCTTATGCTGGAGGATATACCCGAGGACGACCCGCGCCACGATGATTTGTCCACGATAGTATCAGAGGCCAAGAGGTGCAAACGCATCGTGCGGGGGCTGCTCGACTTTTCCCGTCCGCCGGTGCTGGGAGTAATCATGACCGATATCGGCGAGGTGATAAGGCATACCGCCGATTCAGCCGGTTCCCAGAGGATATTCAAGAAGGCAAGGCTGGTCGTCGAGCTTGACGGCTCCGCGCCGGATATCCTGGCCGACCCGGACCGGCTGAGGCAGGTGTTCATGAACCTGCTCATAAACGCGGTACAGGCGATGCCGGACGGCGGCGAGATAACAATACGCGAGCAGTTTGACGCGGAGGCAGGAGAACTGCTTGTAACGGTCACGGATACCGGACACGGCATCCCGAGGGAGGACCTGGAGAAGGTATTCGAACCTTTTTACACCACAAAGAAGCCCGGCGAAGGCACCGGCCTTGGGCTTGCGATATGCGCCCGGCTGATAGAGGAGCAGGGCGGCCGGATAATGGCCGAAAGCGAACCGGGGCAGGGGGCGTCCTTTACGGTGATATTGCCGGTAAGGAGGCCGGGAGAGGCGCAGGAGGATGGGCAGGCCGGACCGCCCGATAACCTTGGCCGCTTGATATAGTCATAAAATTATAATATAATAAATTATTTGAGAATTTGGAGAAATTGCTGATGCCGGGCGAGAAGATAATGGTTGTGGACGACGAGCCGGGAATGCGGAGCCTGCTGTCCAAGGTCCTCACGAAATCCGGCTACTTCGTGAACGCCTTCGAGACAGGCGGCGAGGCGCTTGAATCCATGTCGTCTGAAGACTATGACCTTGCCATCCTCGACATCGAGATGCCGTCGATGAACGGCATCGAGCTGTTAAAGAAGATAAAGGCCAAAGACCAGTCGCTGAGCGTGGTGATGATTACCGCATACGGCTCGCTACAGTCGGCTGTCGAAGCCATGCGCCTCGGCGCGTACGATTACCTCTCAAAGCCTTTCCAGGTGGACGAGATCAAGCATATAGTGCAGAAGGCGCTCGAGCGCGAAAGGCTGATACAAGAAAACCGCGCCCTACACCAGGAGCTTGAAGAGCAGTACCGCTTCACCGGTATACTTGGAAAGAGCCTCCCGATGGAGGAGGTATACGAACTTGTCCAACAGGTGGCCGTCACTAACGCGAGCGTCCTTATTCAGGGCGAGTCCGGCACCGGCAAGGAGCTTATCGCCCGCTCGATACATTACAACAGCAGGCGCAAGGGCAAGCCGCTCGTAATACTCAACTGCGCCGCGCTCGCCGAGGGCGTGCTTGAGTCCGAGCTTTTCGGACACGAAAAAGGCTCGTTCACCGGCGCGATAAAGAGGAAGGCCGGACGGTTCGAGCTTGCCCATGAGGGCACGCTGTTTCTGGACGAGATAGGCGAAATCCCGGTAGCAACGCAGTTGAAGCTCCTGCGTGTCCTTCAGGAACACGAATTCGAACGCGTCGGCGGCGAGAAGACGATAAAAGTGGATGTGCGGATAATCGCCGCAACCAACAAGGACCTGATGGCCCTCGTTAAGGAGGGCAGGTTCAGGGAGGATTTATACTACCGTCTGAATGTAGTAACGATTAACATACCGCCTCTCCGCGACAGGCGGGAGGATATAACCGACCTGGCCCGGCATTTCCTCGCAAAATACGCGGCCGAGACCGGCAAGCATATCGAAGGCATCGAGCCCAGGGCTGTCGAGATGCTGGTACGGTATGACTGGCCGGGCAACGTGCGCGAGCTTGAGAACATAATGGAGCGCGCGGTGGTGCTCGAGAAGACGGGCATGATTACGCCGACCAGCCTTCCGGTGCCGCTCCGGCTTGAGGACGAGGACAAGGGCCTGAAGATACCGGACGGCACGGGCAACCTCACGGATGTGCTTGAAGACCTCGAAAGACAACTTATTGTCAAGGCGCTGAAGGACCACGGCGGTTCTCAGACGGCGGCGGCGGTCGCCCTGGGGCTGAAACGCAGCACTTTACGGTATAAACTCGAAAAATACGGCCTTGTTTCGGCCGACCTGAGCGACTGATGCCCGAAAATTCCACAAAGCCTCTCTCCGGGAACGAAAATTGCACATATTCCGGGCATATTGACCTGATAATCCACGGTTTGAAATATATCCTCATAGGCCTATGCCTCGGCCTGCTCGTGAGCATCAGGAGCTTCGGGGCGGAACCCCCCAGGCCCCTGCAAGTGGACGGGGTAGTAAAGACCGACACAGTCTGGTCCGGCACTGTGCATGTTGTCGGCGATGTCCTTGTGCCGGAAGGGGTGACCCTGACAATTTCGCCCGGTACGAAGGTGATGTTCGACTCCAGCGAGAGCTCGAAAATTGAGCCGGTGTTCCTGTCGATGCAGACCGAGATAATGGTGCGCGGCAGGCTGCTCGTGATGGGAGAGAAGTCCCGTCCGGTATCGTTTGAGTCTGCGCCCGAAGGGATTAACACCAAAAAGCCCGCGCGGGGAGACTGGGGCGGGATAATGTTCGACGGCGAGGCATCAGGGAAGAGCAAAATATTGTTTGCGAACTTCGAGATGGCGGACACGGCGGTCGGGCTATTCGGCTCGTCGCCCGACCTTTCGGACATAAAAATACGGGACTGCAAATACGGTATAGTAAGCCAGGGGAACTCCGCCCCGAAAGCGGCGCGGATATCCATAAAGGGATGCGAGACGGGCGTGGTATCCTCCCACGGGAGCGTGTTGCCGCTCGGCGGCATGACACTCGAGAAGAACGAACGCGACAGCATAATAAGATAGAGAGAGGTATATGGACTTTTTAAGCTGGCTCCAGGGCAGCAGCCTTGTCGGGTTTTATATCGCCGCATTCATACTCGGCGCATTCCACGCGCTTGAACCGGGCCACGGCAAGTCCGTCGTCGCGGCATACCTCGTAGGCTCGCGCGGGCGGATGTACGAGGCCGTCCTGCTCGGCGTCATCGTCACCATAACCCACACCTTCAGTATAATCGTGCTGGCGATAGTCGCGAACTTCGCGGCGGCAAGCTATACCGACCAGCAGCTCCATACCTATCTCGGGCTTATAGCGTCGGTGCTGATACTCGCGGTCGGCGTCGGGATGATGTGGGCGCGCGCCCGGGCCATCCACAGACAGCACCGCCACCTGTTTCACGGCTGCCCGGGGCACGGGAATCACGAAGCCCATGAGTACGGCCACAGCCATGAACATGACCATGACCACGGGCATCCGCATGGCGGACGCAATCACGACCACGGGCATGACCACGGCCATGAAGACGAGGGCGGCCATGAGCACGGCCACGGCTTCTTCGGCGGACACAAGCATTACGAGCCTGCGGCGGGCGAAAAACTCAGCCTCTGGAAGCTGACGGCGCTCGGGATATCCGGCGGCATCGTACCGTGCCCTGCGGCCTTTGCGCTGCTGCTTGCGGCGGTTTCGGCCGGGG
>DASXVI010000028.1:0-1681 GCA_036504315.1 Nitrospirota bacterium | reverse complement strand
TCGAACCCTGTGGCGGGCCTGACCGGCGCATAGCCTATCAGTACGGGGAGCGCCCCCGGTATCCCGCCGAGCACCGTGCCGAAGGGCGATTTCCGCTTTAAATAAAGCGTGTATAAAGTCGTGTAGGATATTGCCGCGAGGCATATCAGGGCCGAAGCCGTAAGTGAAAGGAACTCCCCCGCAAGCGCGGCCGAGGACAGGATAAGGACGCAGGCGGCAAGGAAGGCGCGCAGCCTTCCGATATGGGCGATTGCGGCGGCGCGTCCGGAAACCCTCGGCATCAGCGCGTCAGTCTCCTGCTCCAGCAGGATATTTATCACGGAAGAGCCCGCGGCCGCCATGAATACGCAGGCCAGGCAAAGCATGGCCGTCGCCGGACGAAGTCCGCCTGCGGACGCACGGGCCGCCAGCACCATCCCTGCAAGGGCGGACAGCGAAACCCCGGCGCATATGCCAGGTTTAGTCAGGCGGGCCGCGTCAGCGTAGTACAGCCGCAGCCTCGGCCTCGGACTCTTTGCCGTACATATCGACGACGACATAAACCATCCCCAGCGCCACACCCAGATGAACGGCGGTAGCTATAAAGTTAAGACCGGTGAGCACCACGACAGCCCCGGCCGCAAGCTGCACGAACGCGAGAAAGCACAGCAGGATGGAGCTTTCTTTAAGGGCCCGGAAACGCGCGTTCGACTGTGTCATGGCGAATACCGCGAGCATCGTGAACGCAAGCAGCACCGCGACCAGCCTGTGCGAGTAATGGATGAGCGAGCCGCCGAACAGCCCTATCGGCAGGAACCGGCCCTGGCAGGTCGGGAAGTCCGGGCAGGCAAGCCCCGCATCGGAATGCCTGACGAACGCGCCGAGCGCGGCCTGGAAAAATACCAGCCCTCCAAGCCCGAGCGTAAGCATTTTCGGGCCGTCGAGCCCGACCGCAAGCCGGGTCTTCAAGCCGTCGTGTTTTGCCATTATCGCAGTGAGAGAAAATATGAAAAAGCCCGTCATAAAATGGAACGTGGTGAGCTTAACCGGCGTCTCGAAAATCACGACGAACCCGCCGACTATAATCTCGGCCGCGAGCATCGCCACCGCAAGGACGGGGACCGCGCGGGCGGCGCCGGCGTATGTGCGGAAACGGGAGTACGACAGGGCGACTATCAGGGGGCCGGTTATTGCGGCCAGCACCCTGTGGGTGAACTCCATGTAGATATCCCACCGGTAGGGCGGCACGAAACTCCCGTGGCAGAGAGGCCAGTCGGGGCAGGCCAGACCCGCCTGAAGGCCCGCGACCATATTGCCCCAGATAATCAGGAGCGCGGCCATCGCAAGCGTTATTCTTCCAAGCATATTAAGACCTCCTTAACGAAAGAGCGTGTCCGAGAGCGTCCCGACAACGATCAGGAGAAGGATCGCCAGCGGGAAACCCGCGAACAGGAATACAAGCCTGGTCTTCTCGTACCGCAGGTGCATGAAGTAGAGCGCGACGAGCGACGCCTTTACCGAGGCGATTATAAGCGCGATGACCACATTGAGGACGCCCATGTCCCGGTACGATACCGCCCAGGTGATAAAAGTCAGGACGAGCAGGGCCGCAAATACCGCGATATAAATCCCGTATGAGGGTTCACCTTTCATAATCACCCGACAAGGTAAAGCAGGGGAAAAAGATAAATCCAGATCAAGT
>DASXVI010000027.1:0-4272 GCA_036504315.1 Nitrospirota bacterium | reverse complement strand
AGGACACGGACGCGTCGAACCCGGGCCGGGTGATAATCAGGTGCTACGACGCAAGCGGCAGCCTCCTCGGGTCGGGCGGGTATATCAGGGGGATGTCGAACTTCGCCTTCGCCTTCTCCAGCGATTATGGCGGCTCCTATGCCAGCAGCGATGCCGCGGGTGACGCGTACTTCATGGCGCGTCCAGAAGTGAAGACCATAGAGGTGATAATAGCGGGCGGCAGCAAGTCCTGCAGGCTTCGCGAGTTCTCGGTCTTTACGAAGGACATGGGCGGCACTTCCGCATGGGTCGGCTACGAAGAGGGCGTGCCGGGCGCAAATATTGCCAAGGCGCCGCCTAAATCCGGCACCTGGCAGGCAGGAAAAATAATATACAACAATGCGCCTGCGCCCGGAGGATATGCGGGCTGGATATGCGTCGGAAGCGGCTCGCCGGGGTTATGGAAAGGCTTTGGAGCCATTGCGCCTTGAGAATATTTCCAATTTTTTTCCCGGCAGGCCCGGACGGAATGCGTGATATGCCGTTTTTATAAAGTGTTACAATGGTTTGCGAGCCGGACGGCCTGATTTGACAGAACGGTATTTCATGCTATATTTAGGATTGTTATTTTTAGGCAGCACTACATGCCAACCATCCCATTTTAGTTTTTCCGCTATTCAAAGGTCTTCGAACCAGCAAGAGCATTAAAGCCTCAGTTCATTACAATTAGTCTTTCCCAAACACAGCAGCATCTGTATAGAAAAGGGTCGCTATCGGCTTGCCTCTGGGGGCGAGTCCTGTCAGTGCGACGTTGGACAACTGCGCTTTATGATATTGAAAGGAGAGACCTGATGAACGCAAAGATATTCGCTGTGCTGTTAATCTCGTCAGTCTGTCTTTTAGGAGCATCGGAAGAAGCCTCCGCGATTTACCTCGGCAAGCTCACAGTAAACCCCTATTTAAACTTCAGTTCAAGGTACGAGGACAATGTCTTCGCCCAGAAGACGGACACCGTGGCCGACTGGTATTTCATTGCCTCGCCGGGACTTAAGCTGCAGCTTGGTCAGGAAAAGAGGAACTTGGTTGCCGCGGAGTTCTGGGCCGATGTTTTCAGGTATGTCGATACCGGCGCGCAGAACGACGTCGAAGACTATAACCTGAAGCTCGATGCCGAGATGAACTTCCCGGGCGGGATGTCGGTAAGGTTCGCGGATTTTGGCAGGCGCGGCCACGAGTCGCGCGGCCAGCAGAACCTCGCCATCACCGGTACGGGCCAGCAGAGCCGCTACTGGGACAACAACGCGGAGATAGAGGTGGGCTACCAGCTCTCCGACCGCTTCAAGGCGGCGCTCGCATACAAGAACTATTACATCGATTATCTGCTGGACTCCAACAAGTTCAGGAACAGGGACGAAAACGGGGCAAGCCTCCTCGCATTCTACCAGTTCATGCCCAAGACCTCTGCGTTCGTGCAGGGGACATACAACAGGGTGGACCACTTCCACGACACGGTCGCGGCAAGCCGCCTCGACAGCGATGAATACTGGGCGATGGCCGGCCTGACGTGGGATATAACCGCGAAGTCCAGGGGTACGATAAAGGGCGGGTACGAGTGGAAGGACTTTACCAGCAACCGCAACACGACGGACTTCAAAAGCCCGGTCTACTATGTCGAGCTTGACCATTCCTTCACACCGAAAACCTCCGTCAGGCTTTCGGGAAAAAGGCAGGCTAACGAGACCGACGACCCCAATTCCGCATACTACACCACCACCAACGGACGCGCCGAGCTGACATTCAGGCCCGTTTCCAAGCTTTCGATTTCGCCTTTCGGCGGATACGCCTACGACCGCTACCGCGGAGAAACCACCGTGGGCGGACAGACGGGCCGCAGGACAGACAAACTCTGGACTGCCGGGGGCCTTGTGGGATACGACTTCAACAAGTGGGTCGGGATAAGCTTCGGGTACGAGCATACCAACAGAAACTCCAACCTCGACTTCTACGACTACAAACTGAACAACTACACGGTGACCATCAGGTTGTCTGTCTGAACAATGCGGACGGGGAGAACAAAGCCATGATGATGAAGAGCATCGTGACGGTAATTGCCGCGGTAATGCTCGCAGCCGTCACGCCGGGCGTTTCGCCGGCGCAGGAATACATCCTGGGAGACGGGGATTTGCTGAAAGTAACCGTCTACGAAAACGAGGACCTGTCGGTCCGGGCGAGGGTAAGCGGGGACGGCACGATAAACGTCCCGCTCATAGGACAGATGCAGCTGGGCGGGCTGACGGTGGGCGCGGCGGAGAAGATGTTCGTCGAAAGGCTGAAACAGGGGTACCTCGTGGACCCTCATGTGTCCATCCTCGTGGAGGAATACCGGAGCAGGAAGGTTACCATACTCGGCGAGGTTGCCAAACCGGGTCTGTATGAACTGCCGGGCAACGCGTCGCTTCTCGAAATCATATCGAAGGCGGGCGGGCTGACGGACAAGGCGGGCAGCACCGTGATAATCAAACGCCGCGTAGCCAAGCCGGAACCGCAGGCGCTGCCGGAAGAAGGACAGTCACAGCCTCCGGCGCAGCAGGCCGCACAGGTTCAAGCCCCGGAGCAGTCCGCCGGGCAACCGGACGTCACTTACATAAGCGTAAACCTCAGCAGCCTCATGGACAAGGGTGAGTCTGCGGCAAACATGAACGTGCAGGACGGGGACAATATCTTTGTCAACAAGGGCGGGTTCATATTTGTGACAGGACAGGTGAAAAAACCGGGCGCATTCAAATTCGAGGAAGGCACAACCGTTATGAAGGCTATCGCGCTCGCCGAAGGACTTACCGACAGGGCTGCCCCCGGCAGGACGGTGCTGATAAGAAAGCAGGGCCAAAACGAACGGGAAATAAAAGTCGACATGGGCTTCCCGGTAATGCCGGACGACCTTATCTCGGTGCCTGAGAGCTTTTTTTAAAAGGAAAGAGGGGGCCAATGCGTAAAGAGGAAATGGGCATAAGAGATTATATAATGGTCATCAGCAAAAGGCGCACGAGCGTCGCCGTGATGTTTACGGTCTTCGTCGCCGCCGTCGCCGTCGTAACTTTCACGATGACCCCGATGTATAAAGCTACCGCGCAGATTTATATCGATACCGGCAGCGCGTCGCAGTTCAACCTTCAGCAGCAGTCTTCGGGCAATTTCGACAATACGGGATACCTCCAGACCCAGATCAATATCCTGAAAAGCGACGCAATAGCGAAGAAGGTGATGCAGAGGCTGCGGCTGGACCAGGGGGACGCGCCGACGGAGCAGCCTGTATACGCCCAGTTGTTCAAGCTCGTCGGGCTTTCGGCGGAAGACGATGCGGGGTCCCGCGAGTCGGACCGGCTGGATGCGGCGGCAAAAAAGTTCGCGAAGAGGCTCGACATCGAGATAGTCAAGAATTCGAGCCTGGTCAAGGTGAGCTATGAATCGGAGGACCCCGCGAAGGCGGCGAATATCGCCAACGAGACGGTAAAGGCCTTCATCGAGCAGAACCTCGAAATGAAGGTCGGGCCTGCAAGGGATTATATGGCCTGGCTGGACGGGGAACTGGACAAGATAAAGGGCAGGATGAACGAGTCGTCGAGCCAGCTCGAAAATTTCAAGCAGTCCAAAGACCTCCTGGTGCCGAACGAAAGACAGGCGAGCATGTCGATGCAGGGACTCAACGACATGAACGCGAAGGTTTTGTCCGCCGAGGCGAAAAGGTACGAGGCCGAGATAAAATACCAGCAGGTGGTCAAGCTCGCCCGCGACCCGGAAGGCCTGATGTCGGTGCCTGAAGTGATAAACAACAGGGTCATACAGGACCTGAAGGCCCAGCAGGGCCAGCTCGCGAAGCAGATGGCCGAAGCGTCCAAGAAATACGGCGAGAAGCACCCGCAGATGGTACGGCTGACCAACGAGATGGAGGTGCTGAAGAGCCAGCTCCAGGGCGAGGTGAGCCTGATTGTAAACTCGATTAAAAACGACTACGAAGAGGCGCTCCACTCCGAGAGCACGATGCGGAGGGCGCTCGGCAGGCAGAAGGCCGAGGCCATGAACTACGAGCGCCGTTCGTCGGAATACGAGATTCGCAGACAGGATGTCGAAGGCGCGAAGAATATTTACGAGCAGGTCTTAAAAAAGATGCAGGAGCAGAACCTGATGGGCACGATTAATGTCAGCAACGTGCAGGTCTTCGACAAGGCAACGCCGCCCAAGAGGCCTTCAAGCCCGAAGAAGGCCCTTAATATCGCGCTCGGGGCCCTGCTCGGG
>DASXVI010000026.1:0-3631 GCA_036504315.1 Nitrospirota bacterium | reverse complement strand
TAATCCGCGAAGGTCTGTATAGGCTGTTCAGCGACGACTACCTTGCCGGTCTTTGTTTCCGTGACTTTAACTGTCGTTCTGATGACTACGCGGTATTCGAGAATCTTTTCCTTCTCGTCGTATGAGAGCGGTTCAAGGGTGAATTTATTTACCCTGCCGTCTACCTGGAGGTCGGACTTCTCTCGGTCGGTAAGGACCCACCTGCCGTCCGCCGCAAGGGTTTCCTTGAGCGCCGCCGTGAAGTCCTTCTCTATCAGCGGCTCGTAGGTGTCGTTGATGAACGGCGGCACGAATACCTTGGACACGCCCTTTGTCGGGCCGGTCTGGCTGCCTGTGCTCGACAGCGTGTAGCCGCAGCCCGTCAGCATTACTGCAAGCGCAATTGATATTAGGATATGTCGGGGTGTTCTCATGTGTGTCCTCATACGACTATGTTGACCAGCTTGCCGGGGACGAATATGACCTTCTTCGGGGCCGCATCGCCCATGAACTGCTTTACCTTCTCGTGGTTCAGCGCGAACTCCGTTATGAACTCCTGCGATGCGTCGGCGGGTACTGTCACGCGGTCGCGCAGCTTGCCGTTCACCTGAAGCACTATAACTATCTCGTCGGCCTTTATCAGTTCCGGGTCATAGGAAGGCCATGTTGCGGCATGGACCCTGCCGGGCTTGCCGAGCGCCTCCCAAAGCTCCGCCGTGATATGCGGCGCAAACGGCGCGAGGAGCAGCACGACGGCCTCTACGGACTCCCTCAGGGCCAGTACGGACTCGCGGTTGCCCTTGTCCAGCTCATACTGGTACAGCGTGTTTATCAGCTCCATGACGGCGGATATTGCGGTATTGAAATGGAAGCGGTCCTCGATGTCGTCCGTGACCTTCTTTATTGTCTTGTGCGTCGCGCGGCGGAGCGCCTTCGTCTTGTCGCCGGCTTCGCCATGCTCCGGCAGTTTGCCGGTCAGGGCGGCGAAGTTCTCGCGGGCCAGCCGGTATACACGCGCAAGGAAGCGGAAGCTGCCTTCGACGCCCGCGTCCGACCAGTCGAGGTCCCGCTCCGGCGGCGCCGCAAACAGCGAGAATATCCTTGCCGTGTCCGCGCCGAACTCCTTTATCAACGCATCCGGGTCCACGACATTCCCCTTGGACTTTGACATCTTCGCGCCGTCCTTTATCACCATGCCCTGAGTGAGCAGGTTGATGAACGGCTCGTCCACCGGGGACAGCCCGAGGTCGCGCAGGACTTTGTTGAAGAACCTTGCGTAGAGGAGGTGGAGGACGGCGTGCTCTATCCCGCCGATGTACTGGTCCACGCCCATCCAGTATTTCGCCTCGTCCTTGTCGAACGGCGCGGTCCCGTCCCATCCGCAGTAGCGCAGGAAGTACCAGGACGAGTCCACGAATGTGTCCATCGTGTCCGTCTCGCGCCTTCCCTTTGCCCCGCATTTCGGGCAGTCGGCGTTTAAAAACTCCTCGCTTGTCGTCAACGGCGACTGGCCCTGTCCGGTAAATGTTACATCCGTCGGCAGGAGCACAGGGAGCTGTTCGACCGGGACAGGCACGGCCCCGCATTTCTCGCAGTATATTACCGGGATAGGCGTGCCCCAGTACCTCTGGCGTGAAATTCCCCAGTCGCGGAGGCGGTAGTTTACAGTCTTTTTGCCGAGGCCCAATGATTCGAGGTACTCGGCGACCTTCAGCTTGCCCTCGACATTCGGCGTGCCGTCGAACTGCTTCGAGGCGGTCATTGCGCCTTCCCCGACGAAAGCCTCGGCCATTGAGGCGGGGTCGAGCGCGGCGTCCGCAGGCTGTATCACGACGCGGACGGGCATGCCGTATTTTTTGGCGAACTCGAAGTCGCGCTGGTCGTGGGCAGGGACGGCCATCACCGCGCCCGTGCCGTATTCGGCCAGGACGAAGTTTGCCGCCCAGACGGGTATCCGCTCGCCCGTTACCGGGTTGACGGCGTACGCGCCCGTGAAGACGCCTTCCTTTACGCCCGTCTCGGATGTCCTGTCGATCTTCGACTCGCGCTTGACCTTCTCTATGAAGGCCAGCACCTCGGCCTCCTGCGGTTTGCCCTTTATCAGCTCCGGCACCAGCGGGTGCTCGGGCGCAATCGACATGAAGGTCGCGCCGTAGAGCGTGTCCGCGCGGGTGGTGTATACGGTCAACTTGTCAACGGACTGAGCGTTCTCCACCTTGAAATCAATCTCGCAGCCGTAGGACTTGCCTATCCAGTTCCTCTGCATCGTCAGGACGCGTTCGGGCCAGCCGGGCATACTGTCCAGGCATTCGAGCAGTTCCTCGGCATAGGCCGTGATGCGGTAGAACCACTGCTGGAGTTCCTTCTGGGTGACGACGCTCTCGCAACGCCAGCATTTGCCGTCCTCCACCTGCTCGTTTGCAAGCACGGTATTGCAGGAGTCGCACCAGTTGACGAAGGCCTTCTTCTTGTAGGCCAGGCCCTGCTCCAGCATCTTAACGAATATCCACTGGTTCCAGTGGTAATACTCCGGCAGGCAGGTGGCGACCTCGCGGTCCCAGTCGTATGACAGGCCCATCTGCTTTAGCTGGCCGCGCATGTACCCGATGTTCTCGAGAGTCCACTTGTTCGGGTGGATGTTGTGTTTTATGGCGGCGTTCTCGGCGGGCAGCCCGAAGGAGTCCCAGCCCATCGGGTGCAGGACATTGAAGCCCTTCATCCGCTTGTACCGGGCGACGACATCGCCTATCGAGTAGTTCCGCACATGGCCCATGTGTACCCTGCCGCTGGGGTAGGGGAACATTTCGAGGACATAGTATTTCTGGCGCAACGGGTCAACCGATGCCTTGTCGGCCTTTGTCTCTTCCCATATCTTCTGCCACTTGGCTTCAACCGCCTTTGGCGCGTAACGGTCTTCCATTATTGAATATGCCTCCGAAAGAATTGGCGAAATTTCGGCCGAAAGATTGGATATAAATTTAAACCCCTTAAAATAGCATACCGGCCGGTCGGATTTCAAGGAAAAACGGGCATTTATGCGGGATAAAAATATCCGTTCTGCCTAATATTTGTGCAGATTTAAGTTGACAGGTGGGAGAGAAAAGAATACCTTTTAAACTACAATAGTTATCAGGGAGGGAGCATTATGTTTGCGTACATTTCCGAGATAGTGCTGGTCGGGACGGTAGTGTTCATCGGTTATGTATGCTGGATGTGTGGGTAGGGGGGAATATGGAAAATCACGATCTATGGCAGACATTGGATGTGTATAGCCGGAATGTAAAAGATTACATAACCGTATTCCATGCCGACTATCTTGCTGCGCGTCAGCTTAAAGAAAAGATCGAAGAGAATTTGAAAACCATCCATAACCAGTTGAATAATGTTACCAATATAAATTTCGGCAATGATGATTATAAAGGATTGGCGCTGGATATTAAAAATAACCGGGGTGTATTAGTAGATTTCTATGAAAGTATTTATATAGAGAATGAGAATGAAATAAAAGATTTAAACGAAGATTTTGTGCCAGGCGGTTTGTGTGATCTTAATTCTAAAAAAGGTCGATTAGATGCCCTTAAATTTTTTTATCCGCAAAAGCATTCTATTGTAGATATATTTACACCTGAGCCACTTGATGATGAGGAAGAAG
>DASXVI010000025.1:0-10940 GCA_036504315.1 Nitrospirota bacterium | reverse complement strand
GTAGAACTCGCCGTGGCCTGCGGCGCCGACGGGGTGCACCTGGGGCAGGACGATATGCCCCTGAAGACGGCGCGCGGCCTCATCGGCCCCGGCAAACTCGTCGGCATATCCACCCATAATATAGAACAGGCAATGATGGCGGAGCAGGGCGGGGCGGATTATATAGGCTTCGGGCCGATATTTCCCACCCGGACAAAGGACACGGGCGAACCAAGAGGTATAGGGCTTCTGAGGCAGGTCAGGGAGTCCGTCGGAATACCGGTAGTAGCCATCGGCGGGATAAACGAGTATAATGCCCCACAGGCCATCGAGGCCGGTGCGGACGCAGTGGCAGTCATAACGGCAATATCAGAGGCTGACGACAAACGAGGACAGGCGAGTATTCTGTCGGGTTTTTTTAGCGGGAGGTAAGTTCAATGTTCGGGAAGAAGATTATGTTAATTACGGCTTCAGTGCTTTTCCTCGCGGGAATATTTTCGGGCTGCAAGGGCAAGGGCGCGGATGAAATAAGGATAGGCATAGCCGCCCCGATGACCGGCGACCAGAGCCGCTACGGGGTTGACTTCAGCAACGGCGTCCAGCTTGCGATAGAGAAGTGGGAAAAACAGGGCGGTGTAAACGGCAAGAAAATTACGGCTGTAAAGGGCGACGACCAGCACGACCCGAAGCAGGCCGTGTCCGCGGCGAACAAGCTCGTCAACGACGGTGTTGCCGGAGTTGTCGGCCATTTTAATTCGAGCTGCTCAATACCTGCATCCAAGGTATACGCGGACGCGGGAGTCATCGAGATAACGCCGGGCACGACCAACCCGCAGTTTACCGAGCAGGGGCTAAAGACCGTATTCCGAGTCTGCGGCCGGGACGACCAGCAGGGCAAAACCGCCGCCGATTTCGTCGTAAATACCTTGAAGAAGACCCGCATCGCGGTAATAGACGACAAGACCACCTATGGGCAGGGCATCAGCCGCGTGTTCAGCAAGGACATAACGGGCAAGGCCGAGGTCGTGTATTCCGGAAGCATCATCCAGGGCGACAAGGACTTTAAGAGCGTCCTCGCGAGCATAAAGGCCGCAAAGCCCGACCTCATTTACTTCGGCGGGATGTACCCGGAGGGCGGGATGATGTACAAGCAAGCCAGGGAAATCGGGCTTGACGCCGACTGGATCGGCGGAGACGGCCTGATGGACGGCAAGCTCATCGAGATAGCCGGAAAGAGCGCGGAGGGCGCATACATCACCTTCACCCCAGACCCGGCCAATATCCCGAGCGCAAAAGGCTTTCTGGAGGAATACAAAAAGAAGTTCGGCGAGCCGGGGCCGTATTCGGTGTACGCCTATGTAGCCGGCGATGTGCTCTTCACCGCCATAAACGCGACCAAATCCACCGACGGCAAGACGCTTTCGGATTATATCAGGGCAAATACCTTTGAGAGCCCGCTCGGGGTGGTAAAGTTCGACGAGAAAGGCGACAATGTCAACGCGAGCTATGTCGTCTGGCAGGTCAAGGACGGCAAATTCGTCCAGATAACCAGGTAGGCAAACTAAGACCGGACCCGGGGAGGGAAGTCTATGGCCAGAAAATTCATGCTCGTTTTGTTGACGCTGTCATTTATCGTCCTCGCATCCGGCTGCAAGGGCAAAAGCCCGGAAGATATCAAGGTCGGCATCGCCGGGCCGATGACCGGCGACCAGAGCCGCTACGGGGTAGACTTCTCAAACGGCGTCTCGCTCGCCATCGAGAAATGGGAGAAACAGGGCGGGGTCAACGGGAAGAGAGTTGCCCTGATAAAGGGCGACGACCAGCACGACCCGAAGCAGGCCGTCTCTGTCGCAAACAAGCTCATCAACGACGGGGTTTCGGGCGTCATCGGCCACTTCAATTCGAGCTGTTCAATACCGGCCTCGAAGGTATATTCCGAAGCAGGCGTTTTAGAGATAACCCCCGCGACTACCAACCCGCAGTTTACCGAGCAGGGGTTGAAGACCGTATTCCGCGTCTGCGGCCGGGACGACCAGCAGGGCAAGACCGCCGCCGGGTTCATATTGAATAACCTGAAAAAGACCCGTATCGCCGTCCTCGACGACAAGACTACATACGGTCAGGGCATAACCGCAGTGTTCAAAACCGCCGTCGCGGGCAAGGCCGACATAGTCTATTCCGGCCGCGTCATCCAGGGCGACAAGGACTTCAAGAGCGTCCTTGCGAGCATCAAGGCTGCCAAGCCGGAGGTTATCTACTTTGGCGGGATGTACCCGGAGGCTGGGCTGATGCTGAAGCAGGCAAAGGAACTCGGGCTTGACGCGGACTGGGTCGGCGGCGACGGCCTGATGGACGGAAAACTGCTGGAGATCGCGGGCAGCAATGCCGAGGGCGCATATATAACCTTCACGCCGGACCCGTCTAGCATCGAGAGCGCAAAGGGTTTCATGGAGCAGTACAGGAAGAAGTTCGGCGAACCGGGACCGTACTCCGTGTATGCCTATGTCGCGGCTGACGTCATGTTCACCGCTCTTAATGCTACCAAGTCCACCGACGGCAAGGTGCTTGCCGGCTATATCCGCGCCAATACATTCGAAGGCCCGCTCGGTACCGTGAAGTTCTCGGACAAGGGCGACAACATAAACGCGAGCTATGTCGTCTGGCAGGTAAAAGACGGCAAGTTTGTCCAGCTGACAAAGTAAAAACATGACAAAAAAATTCGGCATAAAGACTAAAAATCGTGTGGAGCTTATAGATATAACCGCGCTGGTCCAGAAGGCCGTACAGGAGAGCGGGATTGCCGAGGGAACCTGCACGGTATTCATCCCGCATACCACGGCCGGAGTCACGATAAACGAGAACGCCGACCCCGATGTTGTGCGGGATATAGAGATGCACTTGGCAAAGCTCGTCCCGGAGCACGGCGGCTTCCGCCACGGGGAAGGCAATTCCGACAGCCATATCAAGGCGCTGTTCACGGGTGCGTCGCTCACGGTTATTGTCGATAGGAATAAACTGCTCCTCGGGACATGGCAGGGTATATATTTCTGCGAATACGACGGCCCGCGCGACCGCCAATTTTATGTGAACACGATAGCCGGGTAACCGCTCGATAGCTCATTTCATAAGGGTGATGGATAAAAAATGAAAGTAACCTGTATTATCTGCGCATGGCGCGAGAGCTGCGCGAAGCAGTTTTCTATGTCGAACCCTTCGGCCTGCCCCGATTTCTCCCGCGACCTGCGGATAAAGGATATGCCGGGCGACAAGGGCATCAAGGTGCTGGTGGAGGGGCCTCCGGGCAGCGGCAAGACTACGCTTATAGAGAGGCTGCTCGTCCGTTTGAAGGATAAAAACGCAGGCGGATTCATCACACGCGAAATCCGTGAGGGCGGCAACCGCGTAGGCTTCAAGATTATTTCGCTGGACAAGCGTGAAGGCATACTCGCCCACATAGACGCCAAGGGCTCGCACAAGGCAGGCAAATATACCGTAAATATCGCCGACCTCGAAGGCATAGGCGTGGATGCGCTCCAGAGGGCAATCGCGAGCGACGACATTATCGTTATAGACGAGATTGGCGGGATGGAGCTTTTGAGCGAGCGCTTCCAGGATATGGTAAACATTGCGCTCGAATCCGAAAAGCCGCTTGTGGCGACTATCGCGGAAGACGGCCATGAATTTATATATGATATAAAGTCGCGGCGGGACATCCACCTGTTGAAGCTCACCCATGAGAACAGGGAAGAGGTCCTTGATGAATTAGTACGGCATATGACTGAGGGCAAGGCTTGAGGCTTCTCGCGCTCATCCCGGCGCTCGACGCGGCCGATACCGTTGGCGGGATTGTCGAAGGCGCCAGGAAACATATACCGGATGTCCTTGTGGTGGACGACGGAAGCTCGGATGATACCGCAAAAAAGGCGGAGGAAGCCGGTGCGGCGGTCGTCCGGCACCCGAAGAATACCGGAAAGGGCACGGCCCTCAGGACTGGTTTTGAATATGCGCTTGCTCACGGGTACGATGCGGTCGTAACGCTCGATTCGGACGGCCAGCACGACCCGGACGAGATACCGAAGCTGGTAGAAAAACTGAAAGACGGTGCGGGGATAGTCATTGGCGCGCGGCTCAGGGACAAAGACAGCATCCCGCCTGCAAGGTATTATACCAACAAGCTGGGTGTGGCCTGTTATTCGTGGAGGAGTAAAAACAGGCTAGAGGATTCGCAGTCCGGGTTCCGCGTCTACCGTGCCGAAGTGCTGCGGGGTATGAAATATACCAGCAGCCGTTTCGAGGCCGAGAGCGAGTTTCTTGTACGGGCCGGGCGCAGGGGTTTCAGGATAGACAGCGTGCCCGTCAGGACGATATATAACGAAGAAGTTCTCCTGCGCAGCCATTACCGCCCGGTCGCCGATACCTACCGCATCTGCATCCTTTTCCTCAAGACCTTCTTCTGGTTCAGGCCTTAGTTCTTCAAAGCTATTATCCCTTGTTTTTCCTTGACAAAAATTATTCTCAGGCGATAAAATAACTGTCTGTTGTCTGTACCCGAGTACCTTGAAAGGGGATTTTGAAGTAATGCAGCAAGTCGAGACATTGGAAGTGCGTGACAGGGTAAAGAAATTGCTGGTCGAGAGGCTAAAGCTAAAGATAAATCCTGCCGAAATAGATGAGGATGCCCCGCTTTTTGGCGAGGGGCTGGGACTTGATTCAATTGACGCGCTTGAGCTTGTGGTCGGCCTCGAACAGGAGTTCGGGGTCAATGTGCCTGACGAGGCGGTTGGCCGGGAGGCCTTCGGCTCCATAAGCGCACTTGCAGATTTTATAATGAAAAACTCAAGAAATACTTAATATTACACGGAGGGCATAGAATGTTTCAGGATCTGAGCTTCTTTCAGCTACTGGCCAAAGGCGGCTGGGCAATGTTCGCCCTTGGCGGGTTTTCCATCCTCTCAGTCGCGGTAATGTTCGAGAGGGGATATATCTTCCACAAGGCCGAGAAGGGTAAGGACGAGTTTTTAAACCAGCTCCGCCGTATCCTGAAGCAGGGCAACATTTCCGAAGCCATATCGCTTTGCGAAAGCTCCACGACATCGCTCGCATATATCGTTAAGGCGGGGCTTGTCTCCTTCCACCACGGCGAAGAGGCTATGGGCGAGGCGATGGAGAAGGCAGCGATGAAAGAGACCCTGAGCCTTGAAAGGAATTTGGGCATCATAGGCACCACGGGCAGCGTAACGCCGTTCGTCGGCCTTTTCGGTACTGTCCTGGGCATCATCCGGGCCTTCCACGACCTCTCGCTCTCGAGCGGCGGCGGCCCTGCCGTCGTTGCGAACGGTATCGCCGAGGCGCTCGTCGCTACCGCGGCCGGCCTGTTCGTCGCCGTACCGGCGGTCATCGCCTTCAACTACTTCACCCATAGGGTGAACAGGATGGTGACCGAGATGGAGACTTCGGCCTCCGAGGCTGTCGAGCTTCTCGTGGAGAGCAAAATATGAGACGATGGGGCTTCAACAGGAACAAGACCAAGATTATGGCAGACATCAACATAACGCCGCTTACGGACGTCGTGATGGTCCTTCTGGTCATATTCATGGTCACAACGCCCCTGATGATGAACGAGGCGCTGAAGATAAAGCTCCCAACCGCCGCTTCGGCCGAGGTGCAGGTCGAGCAGACCACGACCATAAGCGTCACGCCGGGCGATATTATCTATCTGAACAAGGCGCAGGTTTCACTTGAAGACCTAAAGGGCCTGCTCGCCTCCAGGATGGCCTCCAGCCCGGACAAAACCGTCGTAATCAAGGCCGACAAGGATATCAGGCACGGCTTAGTCGTCAATGTGCTGGACATTGCCAAGGAGGCTGGCGCGCTAAAGCTCGCCATCGCCACAGAACAGCCGACTCCGCAGGAAGTGAAATAACACGCCTTGTCAATAATATCCGACCCGCAGCAGATTGAAAAAAAGAGCTTTGAGATAATAGAGGGGCTCCTTGCGGGCAAAGGCCTTGCCTCGCCCGATAAGGACGTTATCGTCCGCGTGGTGCACGCCACAGCCGACCCCGACTTCGCCGATGCTATGCGCTTTTCGCCTGGTGCGGCAGAGGCGGGGATTGCGGCGCTACGCGCAGGCTGCGCCGTGATAACCGATGTAAAGATGCTCAAGTCCGGCATCAGCATGGTAAACTCCGGAACGCCGTCCGAGGTATTCTGTTTTATATCAGACGACGATACGGCGGATTCCGCCAAGGAAGCCGGGACTACCCGCGCCGCCGCCTCGATGCGCAAGGCGCACGAGATGGGGCTGCTAAACGGCGCAATAGTGGCGATAGGCAACGCGCCCACGGCTCTTTTCGAGCTTATCAGGCTGGTTCAGGAAGAGGGCGCAAGGCCTGCGCTCGTAATAGGCGTCCCGGTCGGTTTCGTCGGGGCCGCCGAGTCCAAGGAAGAGCTTGCCAAAGTAACCGAAGTACCATTTATTACCTGCCTCGGCAAAAAGGGCGGAAGCCCGGTCGGGGCCTCTGCGCTGAACGCGCTTATAAAACTGGCAAAGTCTTAAGCTAAACTGGAGGAATCAGAGTAATGTCGCTTGCAAAGAGGGTACAGAGCATCAAACCGTCTCCGACACTCGCGGTGGACGCGAAGGCGAAGGCGATGAAGGCGCAGGGTATCGATGTGATAGGGTTTGGCGCGGGCGAGCCGGACTACGACACTCCCCAGAACATCAAGGACGCGGCGATAAAGGCCATACAGGGCGGTTTTACGAAGTATACCCCGGTAGGCGGCACGGACGAGCTGAAAGACGCAATCATAAATAAACTCAAGACCGACAACGGCCTTGAATACTCCCGCGCCGAGGTTATCGTCTCGACCGGGGCCAAGCACACCCTCTACAACATCGCGCAGGCGCTTTTTGGGCCGGGCGACGAAATCATAATCCCGGCCCCGTACTGGGTTTCCTATCCCGACCAGGCGCTCCTTAACGAGGCCACCCCGGTTATAGTCCAGACGAAGGAGGAGGACGGCTTTGTCCTGCGCCCGGAGGCCTTCGAGGCAGCCATTACCCCTAAGACCAAGGCGCTGATACTAAACAGCCCGTCCAACCCTACAGGGCTTGGGTACGGCAAAGAGGCGCTCGAAGCCATAGCGGGAATTGCCGTAAAGCACGGTATTTTCGTCATTTCGGACGAGATTTACGAGAAGCTCGTGTTCGAGGGCTTCAAGCATGTCTCGATAGCGTCGCTCTCCCCGGAGATAAAGGCCCTCACCCTGACCGTCAACGGCCTGTCCAAGTCCCACGCCATGACCGGCTGGAGGATGGGGTATGCCGCAGGCCCGAAGGAAATAATCTCGGCCATGACGAACATCCAGTCCCAGAGCACATCCAATACCTGCTCCATCACCCAGAAGGCCGCGGTCGAGGCCCTGAACGGCCCGCAGGACGCGGTCGAGACGATGCGGCTGGAGTTCGACAAGAGGCGCAAATATATCGTAGGGAGGCTCAACGCCATCCCCGGAGTTGTCTGCCCGACCCCCAAGGGCGCTTTCTATGCGTTCCCGAGGGTTTCGAGCTACTTCGGCAAGAGCTTCGAAGACAAGGCCATCAACGGCTCCTCGGACCTCGCGGCCTATCTTCTCGACAACGCGAAGGTGGCCGTTGTGGCAGGGGAGGCGTTCGGGGCCGAAGGCTACATCAGGCTGTCGTATGCCACCTCTATGGCCAACATCGAGAAGGGCATAGACAGGATTGCGGCGGCGCTCGCGGCGCTCTCCTGAGACGCCGCCCGCCTGCCCCTGGAAAGCCGGTAAGTGCATTTTTTTCCTTGCATTAACGGGCATTTTGTGGTAAAAGAATTATATCTCGGTAAGTTTCAATGCTGAGTGGGCCGTTTTGCCCACTCTTTTTGTTTGGTGGGCTTCTATCGGGGCCGGTTAGCTGATAATCAGGGGCCAGAGGGCTGGAAATCAAGCGGGCCGGGCTGATCAGGGCGCTTTAAGCAGTTGGTCCGGAGTCTGGTTCTATTTGATTTTAAGAGGAAAATTTGGCAAAGGAAAAAATATTAGAGGGGGCCAGAAGGGTAGCCGAGCCGGTGCTTGCCGAGCTGGGTTATGAACTGGTAGACCTCACCTGGACGCAGGAAGGCGGCCGCTGGTATCTCCGGTATTTTATAGACAAAGAAGGCGGGATAAACATCTCCGACTGCGAGACTGTCAGCCGCGAGCTTGACACCCTGCTCGAGGTGGAGGACTTCATCACCGGCGGATACGCTCTCGAGGTTTCCTCCCCGGGGCTGGACAGGCCGCTGATGAGGCCGCAGGATTTTATGAAGTTCATAGGCAAGACTGCAAAGATAAGGACGCTTGCACCTGTCGGGGGCCAGAAGGTCTTCCGGGGCAAGATTGAAAACGCTTCGCTTTCCGGCGGGTTCGATATCACCGTCGAAGGCGGAAAGACCGTACACATAGAATACGGGCAGGTCGAAAAAGCCCGCCTGGAAGTTGAATTTTAGGAGGCTAAACTCTAATGAACCACGAGCTTATAACCGTAATTGACCAGATATGCAAGGAGAAGGGCATATCCAAGACCGTCCTGCTTGAGGCGGTAGAGGCTGCACTGGTGACAGCGGCCCGGAAGAAGTACCCGGACAACGAGAACCTCGTCGTCAAGGTCAACCCGAAGACCGGGAAGATTGAGATACATGTCGTCTTCACGGTAGTCGAGGAAGTCGAGGACATGGACAACGAGATGTCGCTCGAAGAGGCGCTCCAGATAGACCCGGATGCCACTCTTGGCGGCCAGATTGTAATCGAGCAGGACTTCGAGGGCTACGGCCGCATAGCCGCCCAGACGGCCAAGCAGGTCATCGTCCAGAAGGTAAAGGAGGCCGAGCGCGACATCATCGTGAACGAATACTCCGGCCGCATCGGGGAGCTCGTGAACGGCATAGTAATGCGCCACGAAAAGGGCAACTACCTGATCGACATCGGCAAGACCGAGGCTGTCCTGCCGCTCCGCGAGCAGGCCCCGCGCGAGAGCTACAAGCAGGGAGACCGCATCCGCGCATACCTGCTCGATGTCCGCACCACCAACAAGGGCCCGCAGATAGTCCTGTCCAGGAGCTTCCCGGACCTGGTCGCAAAGCTGTTCGAGATGGAAGTGCCGGAGATATACGAAAACATCGTCGAAATAAAGGGCACGGTACGCGAGGCCGGCGACAGGACCAAGATAGCCGTTTACTCCAACGACTCTGCGGTTGACCCGGTCGGCGCCTGCGTCGGCATGAAGGGTTCGAGGGTACAGGCCGTCGTCCGCGAGCTTCGCGGCGAGAAGATAGATATCATACCCTGGACCGAAGACCCGGTCCATTTCATAAGCAAGGCCCTCTCTCCGGCGACGGTCGAGAAGGTGGCCGTGGACGAGGACGAGCGTTCCGCGCTGGTCATCGTTACAGACACCCAGCTCTCGCTTGCCATAGGCAAGAAGGGCCAGAATGTCCGCCTTGCGGCAAAGCTGACCGGCTGGAAGATCGACATCTACTCCGAGACGGAGTACGACAAGATGACGCTTAAGGACCGCGAGAAGGAGATAGAAGAGGCGATAGTCCGCGAGTCGAGGCTGCTTGAGGAGGCCCAGCAGACCGATGAAGAGACTGCCGCCCCGGAACCGGCGGAAGCTGAAACGGAATCGGGAGAAAATGCCTGAACGCAGTTGCATAGCCTGCCGTAAGAAGGGCGAAAAGGGCGAGCTGATAAAGCTGATAAACGGGCCCGACGGAATAGTAATAGATTATCTGGAAAAGTTGCCCGGCAGGGGCGCGTATGTGTGCGATGAGCCTGCCTGCATAGACAAGGCTCTCGGCTCAGGCCAGCTTTCAAAGGCGCTCCGCGAGAAGGTGGAGGCCCCGGGCTGGGAGGCATTTCATGCCGAACTCAGGGGCAAGGTAGAGCGCAAGATAAACGCCCTGCTCGGGATGGCCAGAAAAGCCGGGCTTGTAGCGGCCGGGTTCGACGCAGTCGTAATCGAGTCCCGGAAAGAGGGCAGCGGGGTGATGGTAGTAGCGACTGACCTCGCCGGCAACACGGAAGACAAGTTGAAAATAACAGAGGCGGCGGGCGTTGCCCGTTTTGGTTTTTCCACTAAAGACGAGTTGGGCTTCATTTTGGGCCTTCGTCCGGTGGGTGTAATCTACATACGGAAATCGACGCTTGCCGATTCGATAAAAAAAGAATTTCTGCGTTTTCAGAAATTATTTGGGGGGTAAGAAGGATATGGCGAAACTCAGGGTCTATGACCTGGCCAAGGAACTTGGTCTCGCGAACAAGGAAGTAATGACCATCCTCGACGAGGCGAACAAAGGCGTAAAGAGCCATTCGTCCAACCTCGAGGACGACCAGGTTAAATTAGTCAGGGACAAGATGCGCCTGAAGGCCGTCCGCGAGAAGGCGGCGAAAGACCGGCCGGATGTCGTGCGCATGAGCGTAAAGCACCCTGTCGTTGCCGGCCAGAAGCCCGCCGCCCCGGGAAGTCAGGCCGCAGTGCCATCTGCGGCCAAGAGGATAAGCACGGAAAAGCCCGCGCAAAAATCTGCCGACGACGAAAGGGCAAAGCTCAGGGAGCGCCTTTTCAGCCAGGCGAAGGCCTCGCACGATGTTGCCGCGAAGGCCCATCCCGTCGAGCCGAAGCCCGTTGCAGAAAAGCACGAGGCCGCCCCGGCTGGACCCGCCGAGCCGCAGGTCCCGGTTGTCGAGGCCAAGGCCCCGGAACCAATAGTGGCTCCGGCTGCGCCGGCCCCGGTCGAGACAGCCCCGGCCGAAGTCGCCGTGAAGCATGAAGAGCCTGTCGCCGAGGTCAAGCCCGCCCAGACCCCGGAAGCGGCCGTAAAGGCCGAAGAGCCCAAAGTCGAAGCCGCAGCACCCGCGCCGGCAGCCCCTGAAATTCAGAAGGAATCCCAGCCAAAGGA
>DASXVI010000024.1:0-1941 GCA_036504315.1 Nitrospirota bacterium | reverse complement strand
AGAAGGGCGTTACCCTCACCATTGACGACAAACTGGCCCAGGCCAGGGGCGAGATAATTGCCGTGTCCGACCCGCCGGGGGCCGATGTCCTTGTTGACGGCAACCTGTCGGGAGTTTCTCCCTTCACGGTCAAGGCGGTCTCGGGCGGCGAGCACAGGGTAACAATGCGGAAGGACTATTTCGAGCCTTTCGAGACGGTTATCAACCTGCCCGCCGGCGAAAAAAGGGAAATAACGGCCGCGCTGAAAAGGCGCATAGTTGTTACAGGCAGCGCCGAAGCGATGAGGATTGCGGAAGACGGCTTTACCCGGAAGATGGGCGGGTATCTGGTCGTTCCTGCCGGGATGGCGAAGCTGGAGTCCGAACTGGCCGGTAAGGGCCTCGACAAAGAAGCCCTCGCATTCCTCAAAGAACAGCGCGCGACCCTCGACCTTGAAGCGTCCGCGGTGCTTGCCGGCATACTTGAGGAGTCCGGCGCCGAACTGCTGCTGGCTGTAAAGGTCGATGAGGCCCCAGGCGCGGCATCCATGAAGGCAACCCTCTACAGCACGCTCATGCCTGCGGGCGACCAGGCAACGGTCGAGGCTGTGGATGCCGACGGCCTTAAAACCGGGTTTGACAGGTATCTGGACGGCTGGCTGGCCCAGACGAAGCCGGTACGCATGACGCTTGGAGCGGTGCTTGCAGACAGGCAGTCCGGCGGAGCCTTCGTGGTCAGGACGCTGCCCGGCTTCCCAGCCGCAAATGCAGGCATACCTGCGGGCGCGGTAATCACCGCGATAGACGGTTTTGCCGTTTTCGGCAAGGCGGATATCGAGGCGCGCCTTGTGGAGGGCGGTAAGCAGCGGGTGACATATTCAGTAGGCGGCAGTGAGCGCGCAGTTACAGTCGCGCCTGAGGCCGCAAGGGTCGAGACCCCGGCTGATTCTAAAACCTGGCTTTACAACCTCGGGATGGTGGATGCGTTGGACCTGTCCAAGTATTCGCCCAACGGGCCTGATTATAAAGATGCGAGAGGATGCGCGCTGTTTACGCTTGCGACGGGATATGTCAGGCTTTCGGAATACGGGAAGGCCGCGCAGGCCTTTGCGGCTGCGGAGCTGCCCGGCAGGACGGGCGTCTGCGCGGGGACCGCGCTCTTCCGGCTGGCGGAGGTAAATGAGCGGCTTGGGAGATGGCCGGAGGCCGCCGCCGCTTACCGGAAGGTGTTGCTCCTGTACCCGAACGCGACGCTGGGCGACGCCGAAGGCCCGCTTGCCGCGGATATCGCGCAGGGACGGCTGAAAGAGCTTTACCGGCAGGGGCTGGTGCGGGAGAAATGGTGGATGTAGAAACCTGTTGACATCGGCTTGCCCGTTGGACTAAAATCATTAGGTTTTGTTCTCGGGTATATCAGGAAGGTATTTTCCCGAAACCTTTACGAACTATTTTCTGGAGGAAAAAGAAGTGAAAAAGTATCTCGGACTTGCGCTAGTTGCGCTTATGATGACCGCCGCTATATCCCTCGTCGCCTGCAGCAAGCCGGCTGCGACCGACAACCTCGTCGGCACCTGGGCCATGAACGGCGACGCCGCCAAGACCATCAAGATAAGCAAGGAAGGCGCCAACTACTTCTACGAAGGCAGCCAGGGCAAGACACCGGCGCAGAAGCAGGACGACAATACCCTCCTCGTGCCGATGGGCCCGATACAGGTAACAGTAAAGTATGACCCGGCCGCAAAGACGCTGGGCGTTTCCTTCATGGGTGAGAATTACACTTACACGAAGGTTAAGTAGCACACATACGCAGGATGGTAACAGGAGGTCTACCGATGAGAAAACTAACAATCATGGGTCTGGCGCTTTTAGCGCTCACCTTTGTATATGCATGCGGAGGGTCTGACAAAGGGCAGAAGGGCGAGAACGCCGCCCCCCCCGCCCCCCAGCAGGCTCAGCCGCAGA
>DASXVI010000023.1:0-3246 GCA_036504315.1 Nitrospirota bacterium | reverse complement strand
CGAACGTACCGGCGCGCTTTCCCAAAGGGAAATGTCCGCCCAGGTGCTCGACGACATGGACCTTGAGAAGGAGCGGGGCATTACCATAAAGGCCCACGCCGTGCGTCTAAACTACCGTGCCGACGACGGCAAGGACTATATCCTAAACCTCATCGACACACCGGGACACGTGGACTTCACCTACGAGGTATCCCGCTCGCTCGCCGCGTGCGAGGGCGTGCTGCTCGTCGTGGACGCCTCTCAGGGCGTCGAGGCCCAGACCCTGGCCAACGCATACCTCGCCATCGACAACGACCTCGAAATGATACCCATCATCAACAAGATAGACCTGCCGAGCGCGGATGTCGAGAGGGTGAGGGAGGAGATAGAGGAGATTATCGGCATCGACGCATCCGAGGCGATACCGGTCTCGGCGAAAGAGGGCATCGGCATCAAGGAGACGCTAGAATCCATCGTCAAGAACATCCCGCCCGCAGTGGGCGACCCGGACGCGCCGTTCAAGGCGCTGGTGTTCGACTCGTGGTTCGACAGCTATCAGGGCGTGGTAATACTCGTCAGGGTAATCGACGGCCATATAAAGAAGGGCACTAAGATACAGTTTTTCTCGAACGGCAAGACCTTTGAGGTGAACGAGGTCGGATACTCCACCCCGAAACTTATCAAGTGCGACGAACTCAAAACCGGCGAAGTCGGATACATCGTAGCAGGGATAAGGGTCGTCGCGGACTCGAAGATTGGCGACACCATCACCACCGCGGACAGGCCCGCCGCAGAGCCTCTTCCGGGCTACCGCGAGGTAAAGCCGATGGTCTTCTGCGGGCTGTATCCCACGGACACCACCCAGTACGAGGGCCTGCGCGACGCGCTGGAGAAACTGCGGCTAAACGACTCATCGTTCTCATACGAGCCGGAGACTTCCCTTGCGCTCGGCTTCGGCTTCCGTTGCGGATTCCTGGGCCTCCTCCATATGGAGATATCGCAGGAGAGGTTGGAGCGCGAGTTCGGGCTGACGCTGATATCCACCGCGCCCACCGTCGTCTACCGCATAACGAAGCTGGACGGCGAAGTCGTCATGGTGGACAACCCCGCAAAGCTGCCGGACCTCCAGAAGATTGCCACTATGGAAGAGCCGTTCATCATGGCCACGATAATGGTGCCGAACGAGTACATAGGCGCAATACTCACGCTCTGCCAGGAGAAACGCGGCGTACAGAAAGATTTAAGCTACCTCGACCGCGACAGGTCTATAATACAGTACGAGCTTCCGCTAAACGAAGTGGTCATGGACTTCTACGACAAGCTGAAGTCGATGTCGCGCGGTTACGCCTCGCTCGATTACGAGTTCATAGGATACCGCGAATCGAACCTCATCAAGCTCGACATATTGTTAAACAGCGAGGGCGTCGATGCGCTGTCCCTCATTACCCACAGGGACAAGGCCCAGATACGCGGCAGGGAGCTTGCCGAAAAGCTGAAGGAGCTTATCCCGAGGCAGCAATTCGAGGTCATAATCCAGGCGGCGATAGGCAGCAAGGTCGTCGCGAGGGAGACCGTCCGCGCACTCAGGAAGGATGTTACCGCGAAGTGCTACGGCGGCGACATCACCCGAAAGAGGAAGCTACTTGAGAAACAGAAGGACGGCAAGAAGAAGATGAAACAGCTCGGTTCCGTCGAGATACCGCAGGAGGCGTTCCTCGCGGTACTGAAGACCGGAGACTAAGAGCATTACTATTTACAGGAGGACGGATTGTCTGATTTTGATCAGGAAAATAGACGGAACGACGGCGAGGAGACAGCCTCGAACCAGTCGATAGATATGCGTGAGAAGCCGAAGGAGAAGTCCGTATTCCGCGAGTACGCGGAGGCGATAATAATTGCGGCGGTGCTTGCGCTGTTCATCAGGACTTTCATCGTGCAGGCGTTCAAGATTCCATCAGGCTCGATGGAGGACACCCTGCTGATTGGCGACCACCTCATCGTCAACAAGTTCCTCTACGGGACCAAGATACCGTTCACCGGGAAGGAAATCCTCCCCCTGCGCGATCCTGTACGGGGAGATGTAATCGTCTTCAAATTCCCGGAGGACGAGACGAAGGATTTTATAAAGAGGATTATCGGCCTGCCGGGAGATACCCTTGAAATCGTTAACAAAAAGCTGTTCGTGAACGGCAAGCCCCTGACAGAGCCTTACACGGTATTCAAGGACGAGCAGATACTGCCGAGGTCGATGCAGGCGCGGGACAACTTCGGCCCGATAAAGGTGCCGGAAGGCCAGTATTTCTGCATGGGCGACAACCGAGACAAAAGCCACGACAGCCGTTTCTGGGGTTTCGTCACGAAGGACAAGATTATCGGCAAGGCCGTCATAATCTACTGGTCATGGGACGGCGACGACCACTGGGTCAGGTGGCAGCGAATGGGTAAACTGGTACATTAAGCCTTTGGGAGAATGGACATGAAGCTAAGTTCAAAGGGAAGCTCGAGCATTACGGCGCTCCTCTACATCCTTATCGGCATACTGCTGGCATATGCCGGGTTAAAGACTATCCCGGCCTACACTACATATTATTCGATGGACGACGAGCTGGCCCAGTTAATCCACACGGCAAATGTGAACCCTGCCGACGTCATCCAAAGCGACATAATGAAGAAGGCTCAGGAGCTCGACCTTCTGGTTAAAGCCGAGGATGTGACCCTTATAAAAAACGATGACGAGAGCATTAAAAGCGTTGTCGTGAAGTGGGTTTACACGGTGGACTACGGTTACGGCTTCAAGAGGGATTTCCCATTCGTAATCGACAGTTCCAAGAAAATGACGAAATAATGAACCCGGCCGGATAAAAAAGGGCCGTTTGCCCTTGACAAACCGTCCCGGATGAATTAACCTCTACGAAATTCCTTTAACATAGCCCGGAGAGGCTAAGAAGGAGCATGTGATGGGCCGTAATCAATATACTGACGCGTATATAAGGTTTCAGCACGGTTCAATGGTCGCCTCTCCGCTTTCTTTTTGCGGGGGGGCTTTTTTGTGCCCGAAAACAGGAGAAAATCCTTGGCAAATATAAAAACACAGGTAATGAACAAGCAGGCCATCGACCGCGCGATGGTCAGGATTGCCCACGAGATACTGGAGCGGAACAAGGGGACCGAAGGGCTTGCCCTGGTCGGGATCCGCACCGGAGGGGTGCACCTCGCAAAAAGGCTCGCCGAAAACATCAAAAAAATCGAGGGAATCGAAGTCCCGAT
>DASXVI010000022.1:0-4781 GCA_036504315.1 Nitrospirota bacterium | reverse complement strand
CAGGAGCTCGGCGTGGACGACGAGTTCCAGATACCGGAAGGCTTGACTGCCGAAGAGGGCTCCAAGCTCCGCAGGTCGTTCAACTCCATATATATGATGGCCGATTCCGGCGCCAGAGGCTCTGCCCAGCAGCTCCGCCAGCTGGCCGGTATGCGAGGCCTTATGGCAAAGCCGTCGGGCGAAATCATCGAGGCCCCCATCCAGGCAAACTTCCGGGAAGGCCTCAAGGTCCTCGAGTACTTCATATCGACGCACGGCGCGCGTAAGGGCCTTGCCGATACCGCGCTCAAGACGGCAAACTCCGGCTACCTCACCAGGAGGCTGGTCGATGTCGCGCAGGACGTCATCATCACCGAGGACGACTGCGGCACGGTCGACGGCATCATCGTCGGCTCGCTTGTCGAGGGCGGCGAGATCATCGAGCCGCTGGACGAGAGGCTCCTGGGCCGCGTGACGGCAGAGGACATCCTCGACCCGATAAGCAACGAAAAGCTGGTACCGTACAGCACCGAAATAAACGAAGAGCAGTTAAAGAGGATAATAGACGCCGGCATAGACAGGGTGAAGATCCGCTCTGTCCTTACCTGCCAGACCCGCAGGGGCGTCTGCAAGATGTGCTACGGACGAGACCTCGCACGCGGCCACCTGGTCGATATAGGCGAGGCGGTCGGCATCATCGCCGCGCAGTCCATCGGCGAGCCGGGCACACAGCTTACGATGCGTACCTTCCACATCGGCGGTACCGCGTCCAAGGTTGTCGAGCAGACGAAGCTCACGGCCAAGAACTCCGGCTTCGTGGAGTATATAAACCTCCACACGGTCAAGAAGGTGGACGGCTCGATAGTCGTCATGAACCGCAACGGCAAGATCGCGATACGTGATGCGAACGGCCGCGAAAAAGAGCGGTACATGATAACCTACGGCGCCAACCTGCACGTGACCGACAAGCAGGATATCAAGGAAGGCCAGATACTGGTCGACTGGGACCCGTACTCAACCCCGATACTGACGGAAGTCGGCGGCCACATCGCACTTGGCGACATCGTGGAAGGATCGACGATGCGCGAGGAAGTGGATGAGACCACCGGCCTGTCGCACAAGGTCATAATCGACTACCCGGCCAACCTCAGGCCGCGTATCTCGATCAAGGACGATTCCGGCAAGACGGTCAAGATACCGGGCACCAACGCGGTCGCCCGATACCTCCTGCCTGCTGGCGCGCATATACTCGTCGAGAAGGGCGATATAGTAGCTCCGGGCGACATCCTGGTTAAGATACCCAGGGAAACCACCAAGACAAAGGACATCACCGGCGGTCTGCCGAGGGTTGCCGAACTGTTCGAGGCGAGACGCCCGAAGGAACAGGCGGTCATCTCCGAGATCGACGGCACCGTCGAGTACGGCGGGTTCGTCAAGGGCATGAGGCGCGTCATCGTCAAGGGTGCCCTCGGCGACGAGAAGGAATACCAGATCCCGAAGGGCAAGCATGTCAACGTCCACGAAGGCGACTGGGTCGTTGCCGGCGAAGCCCTGATGGACGGCTCCGTCGACCCGCACGACATCCTCGACATCATGGGCCCGAAGGAACTCCAGAAGTACCTCGTCGACCAGGTCCAGCAGGTCTACCGCCTGCAGGGCGTCTCGATAAACGACAAGCATATCGAGGTTATCGTCCGCCAGATGCTCCGCAAGATCAGGATTGAGGACTCGGGCGACACAGGGTTCCTCATCGGCGAGCACATAGACCGCTTTATCTTCATGGAAGAGAACGAGCGCGTCTCGAAGCTGGTCAAGATAGAGGACCCGGGCGATGCCGAGCATATCCTGGGCGAGCTGGTGGACCCGAAGGCGATGGACGAGGTCAACGACAAGATAGAGTCAAGGGGCGGCAGGCCTGCCAGGTACAGGAAGTCGAACAACGCCACAGGCAAGCCGATACTCCTGGGTATCACCAAGGCGTCTCTCTCGACGGACAGCTTTATCTCGGCGGCCTCCTTCCAGGAGACGACGAGGGTGCTGACCGAGGCCGCGATAAACGGCGCGGTCGACCACCTGCTCGGCCTGAAGGAGAACGTCATTATGGGCCGTCTGATACCCGCCGGTACCGGGGTGTCCAAGTACAGGGAGACATACACCCTCCCGCGAGACCTGGACCTCTCCCAGCAGGTCGAAAGCGAGACCCTTACTACTAAATAATCGAGAAAATCTCGAACAAGGATGGGACGCCCACCGGAAAAATGGTGGGCGTCCCGTCTGTTTTTGATAAAGTTTGGGAGTTTTCGAAATTTTTCTTGACACGGCCTGTGTAGATTGATATAATCCGCGAGTTTTCCGCTGGAATCAGGCACATTTGGTAACCCTACGGAAAACAAGTAATTTTAGTGAAGAAACCGTTTCTTGGAGGTTTGTAAGTGCCAACGATAAACCAGTTAGTCAGGCACGGCAGGGAAAAGGCCGCTTTTAAGAGCAAAAGCCCTGCTTTGAAGGAATGCCCTCAGAAGAGGGGCGTCTGCGTCAGGGTGTACACCACGACCCCGAAAAAGCCGAACTCCGCTCTCCGTAAGGTGGCGAGGGTCAGGCTGACGAACAGCATGGAGGTCACGACCTACATACCGGGCGTCGGGCACAACCTGCAGGAGCATTCAATAGTCCTTATCAGGGGCGGCAGGGTAAAGGACCTTCCCGGCGTAAGGTATCATATAATCCGCGGTACCCTTGACACCACTGGTGTCGCCAACCGGAAGCAGGGCCGCTCCAAGTACGGCGCCAAGCGCCCGAAGGGTTGATAGGGAGACAATAATATGCCGAGGAGAAGAGAAGTCCCGAAAAGGGAGATATTGCCGGACCCGAAGTTTAACAACAAGCTGGTCGGCAAGTTCATGAACTGCCTGATGGAAGAGGGCAAGAAGAGCACCGCCGAAGGCATCGTTTACGGCGCGTTCGATATAATAAAGGAAAAGACCGGCGGAGACCCGCTCAAGACCTTCAAAACCGCGCTCGACAATGTCAAGCCGGCCGTCGAGGTCAAGTCCCGCAGGGTCGGCGGCGCCTCTTACCAGGTCCCCGTCGATATCCGCCCGAACAGGCGCACAGCGCTTGGCATCAGGTGGCTGATCCAGTTCTCCCGCAAGCGCGGCGAGAAGACGATGCGTGAAAGGCTGGCAGCCGAACTGCTCGAGGCCGCCAACAACGCCGGCACTTCAGTCAGGAAAAAGGATGATACCCACCGTATGGCCGAGGCCAATAAGGCATTCGCCCACTACAGGTGGTAATAAATTTTTAATTTTTTATTGAGGCTGGGATTATTCGCGTCCGGCATCGGAGGATAGCAAGTTGACCAGGCAGTGCCCGTTAGAGGATTACCGGAACATCGGCATCATGGCTCATATCGACGCCGGAAAGACGACGACGACCGAGCGCATCCTCTATTATACAGGTGTTTCGTATAAAATAGGCGAAGTCCATGAAGGCACTGCCGTCATGGACTGGATGGTCCAGGAGCAGGAGAGGGGCATCACCATAACCTCCGCTGCAACCACCTGCGCATGGAAGGGCAAGCGCATCAACATCATAGACACCCCGGGCCATGTTGACTTCACGATTGAAGTCGAGCGTTCCCTGAGGGTCCTTGATGGCGCAGTCTGCGCATTCGACTCCGTCGCAGGCGTCGAGCCGCAGTCCGAGACCGTCTGGCGCCAGGCCGACAAGTACAATGTCCCCAGGCTTGCCTTCATGAACAAGCTCGACCGCGTCGGCGCGGACTTCTACAAGTCCGTCAAGACGATGGTAGACCGCCTCGGCGCAAACCCGGTACCTATCCAGATACCGGTCGGCAAGGAAGAAAACTTCCTTGGCATCATAGACCTCGTCACCATGAAGGCAGTGCTCTTCAAGGACGAGACGCTCGGCGCCAAGTTCGAGGTTACCGATATACCGGCCGACCTGGTAGACCAGGCCAACGAGTATCGCGAGAAGATGCTGGAGAAGCTCTCCGATGTCGATGACACGCTGATGGAGAAATTCCTCGGCGGCGAGGCGATATCCGAGGCCGAGATAAAGGCCGCCATCAGGAAGGGCACCATCGGCATGAACATCACCCCGGTGGTCTGCGGTTCCGCCTTCAAGAACAAGGGCGTGCAGCCCCTGCTGGATGCGGTCATCGATTATCTCCCGTCTCCGCTGGACATCCCCCCGGTTAAGGGCATCGACCCGGAGACCGGCGCCGAGGATATCCGCAAGCCGGAAGACAGTGAGCCGTTCTCGGCCCTTGCTTTCAAGATCATGACCGACCCGTTCGTAGGCCAGCTCGTATTCTTCAGGGTGTATTCCGGCCAGATGAACGCAGGTTCATACATATATAACTCGACCAAGGACAGCAAAGAGCGCATAGGCCGCATCCTCAAGATGCACGCCAACAAGCGCGAGGACATCGACGTGGTAATGGCGGGCGATATCGCCGCCGCGGTCGGCCTCAAGGGCACCATCACCGGCGACACGCTTTGCGACCCGAACAAGCCTATAATCCTTGAGAGGATGGAGTTCCCGGACCCGGTTATATCGGTCGCAATCGAGCCGAAGACCAAGGCCGACCAGGAGAAGCTGGGCAGCTCGCTCGGCAAACTTGCCCAGGAGGATCCGTCCTTCAGGGTCAAGGTTGACGAAGAGACCAACCAGACCATCATCTCCGGCATGGGCGAGCTTCACCTCGAAATCATCGTAGACAGGCTCCTCCGCGAGTTCAAGGTAGACGCCAATGTCGGCAAGCCGCAGGTCGCCTACCG
>DASXVI010000021.1:0-3624 GCA_036504315.1 Nitrospirota bacterium | reverse complement strand
GCGGGCAGATAAACCAGTAGTCGTGCAGCGTGACGACGACCGGTATTCCCGCGTCTTTGGCCGCCGCGACTATCCCGCCCGACAGCCCCATCAGGTGGTGGATATGCACGATATCGGGCCTGAACTCGTCCAGCAGGCCCTTGAATATAGCGTCCGCCTTCGGGTCGCTGTAATACCTCTCCGGGTCGAGCGCTCCCGCAACGTTGTTGACCATGCGGACTACCCGGCTGCCCTCTACAACATCGCGGACAAGGCTGTGCTCAGGGAGTGAGCGGTCTACCGTCCTGCAGAAGACCATCAAACAGGCCTCCCCGGAGATAGCGGCGGCAAGGTCCCTGGCGTAAAGCTCGGTGCCCGCAGCCTCTCTCGGAGGGTAGCCGTTTACTGTAAAGAGTACCTTCATCTATTATGCGCGTCTGCCGGGTAATTTCTCGCCTGACTGCGTTTCTCTATCAGGTCGATATAAATTTTCTCCATCAGCTCTGCGTGCTCCTCAATCCCGATTATCTTCGAGCAGTCGCCTTTCATCTTGTCGGCCAACTCTGGGTCTTCGACGAACTTCATCATCTTCTGGTAAAGCTCGCCGGAATTGCCAGGCTCGAACAGGAAGCCGTTCACGCCGTCCTCGACCGACTCCTGAAGCCCGCCGATCCTCGACGCGATGACAGGAGTTCCTGAAAGTATACCTTCCCGCGCGACAATGTTGAGGGTCTCGTACCATGTCGAAGGGGTGACAAGTACATCCAAAACAGCAAGGATGCCCGGAAGCTCTGACTGGGCGAAGCTGCCCATAAAATTGACTCTCGCACCGGCGGCTTTGCGCTTCAGCCTCGCGATTATAAGCGCCTCGTCCGGCCCGCCGTAGCCGTGTATATAAAGCTCGGCCTTGTCTTTCGGGAGCATGGCGAAGGCCTCGACCATCGTGTCAAGCCCTTTGTGCTTCAGGAAGGTGCCGATATACCCGAAGCGGACCTTGTCCGTCCTCTGCTTCTTGACCTCCATCAGCCGCTTCTTAGGTATGCCGTAATAGAGCGCCTTTATCTTGTCCTCTTTGATCCCAAGCTCGATAAACTTGCGCCTGGTGAATTTTGACGGCGCGATAAGGAGGTCGGCCGAATTGAGCATATTCATGTGAAAATCCAGCCTGGCAGAGTACTTCGGCGTTTCTGCATTCTCGCATATCGGCCCGGCTGCGGACAAACTCTCTTGAGCGGACTTCTTCCTGCCGATTACCCTGTATTTTACGAACCTTTGCAGCCGCTCGGGCGCAATTTTCTTCGCCATCCTCCACAGCGGGCTGGCGGTTACTACCGCGGGCGGTATCCAGAACCTGTCGCCGCAAACCATCGCGCAGCGGTATCCCTCGCATGGGCCCTCGCAGACATTCTCAAGCGAGTCTATTAACTGTACCATCGGACAGAGGTAATAGTAATCGTGCAGGTGCATCACTACCGGGACTTCCCTCTTCCTGACGATTTCCACTATCGTGCCGGAGAGCCCTATGAGGTGCTGAATATGTACGATGTCAGGGTCTACCTCGTTAAAGAACTTTTCGAATTCCGCATCGATATCCTCGTTGATATACAAACGCGTAAAGCGGTTTATATCCAAAAGGTTGTTGACTACGCGTCTCACCTTTACGCCTTCGGCGACCTCGTCGCGGACGGAGTATTCCTTCGCGCCCATGTCGGCCGTCCTGGTAAATACATACACATCGTGCCTGCCCGCAAGAGACTTCGCGAGGTTTAGCGAGTATGTCTCCGCGCCCGCCTTCTCGTTTGGAGGAAAACCGTGGCAGACGAATAATATCTTCATCCGTTCATTTACCCTTGACCGCCGAGCCGTATATAGACTCTATTTCCAAGGCATGCTCCGTCATATCCTTGATGCCGGCTTCCCCGGACCGCATATTGGCAAGCAGGTCCGGCTCTTCGATAAAACGGCCCATCCTGAGCGCAAGCTCAGAGGGGTTGCCCGGCTCGAAAAGGAACCCGTTTCTCCCATCCTCAATAAACTCCGGCAACGCCCCGACAGCCGATGCGATTACTGGACATCCCGACAGGACCGCCTCTCTCGCAACTATATTGAAGGTCTCATACCATGTGGAGGGGACGACGACCACATCTATGCCGGAAAGCACGCCCGGCAGGTCTTCCTGGTTGTATGGCCCGTGAAAATAAGCCTCCAGCCCGGAAACCTTTCCCTTGAGGCCCCTGATATATTCCTCTTCCCCTTCGATACCAAAACCATGCACATGAAGCTCCGCCTTTCCCGCAGGCAGACTGCGAAAAGCGTCCAGCAGGATATCGAGCCCTTTATGTTTGAGGATGGTCCCGAGATACCCGAACCTGACCTTGCCGCCGGAAGGCGTCTTTGCCCTGTCCAGCCCGTTTCTGGGTATGCCATGATAGACCGTGGCAACCTTGTCGGGATACACGCCAAAGTCGATGAACTTGCGCCTCACGAACTCGGACGGCGCTATGACCGCATCCATCTTATTTAAGATGCCCCTGAAGCTTTGCACCCGGAAATTATATTTCATCAACTCGATATTGAACAGGTCCTCCGGGATTGCGACCCTTTCCTCCGGGCTGACCGGCGCCGGCCCATCAATTTTCATGACCGGTTTTCTGGGCGCCCCGAGTATCCGGTACTTTATAAACCTTTGCACGGGCTGCGGCGTGACCTTTTTCAGGAACCTCCACAGCGGCGTCCCCGTTATAACGGGCGACGGAGCCCAGAAGCGAGTGCTGCAAATGAGAGTACACCGGTGCCCTTCGCGCGGCCCCTCACAGATATCGCCGAACGCATCGACAAGCTGGACCCTTGGGCATATCATCCAGTAGTCGTGCACGGTCGCGACCATCGGTATCCCGTTCTTCCTTACAATGTGCGCGATAGTGGAAGAAAGCCCTACCATGTGCTGAACATGCACAATATCCGGCTTTAACTCTTCAAGATACTTCTCGAACCGCATCTCCACATTGCGGTTTATATAATCCTTTTCAAAGCTGTCAAGGTCCGAGAAATTATTAACGATGCGCCTGACGCGGATGCCGTCCACCAACTCGTCGTATTCGTCGTACTGCTCCCTGGCGCGGTCGAGCGTCCGGGTGTAGACAAACACCTCATGCCTTTTTGCCTGCTCCCGGCAAAGCTGGTATGTATATGTCTCGGCGCCCGCCCTGTCTATCGGGGGAAAACCGTGCACCACGTGAAGGATTCTCATTCATATCTCCATTACTTGGCAAAGAAACTGAAAGCTGGAATGCGTATCATAAACGACCTGTCTTTAAGTCTCAATGCGGGGTTTTCAATAAAGTTCCAAGAAAGAACCGAGATAATTAAAGTAATTGCATATGCGATAATGAAAAAAATGAACCTGTTAATATGCGGGCCGAGAAACAAAAGAACCATCTGCTGGATTGGAAAGCCATAGATATAGACACCGTAGGAATAATCTCCATATCTCCCGAAATTTTTTATTGCGGGTATTTTTGCATATGCAAAATAGAGCACCAAATACGGTATAGTCAAGAAACTAATAATATAGAGCATCTGGGTCCTTAAAGAAAGAACTAGCGCCAGAAAAAGAAAAAATGCAAGTCTGCTATTAAGGGGGAG
>DASXVI010000020.1:0-3814 GCA_036504315.1 Nitrospirota bacterium | reverse complement strand
GGCCCTTGCCGTCCATCGCGGCGACGGCGTTGTCGAAGAGGTTCACAAACACGCGCTTCATCTGCTCCTTGTCCACGCTGAGGATAGGGAGCGTTCCATCATACTCCTTTATGATGGTGACATCCTTGTGCGCCGAGAGGTAAAGGGACGCGGCCTCGTCTATAATCGCGTGCATATCGTTCGGCGCGGGTTCGGACTCCGGCATCCGGGCAAACTTCGAAAACTCGTCCACGAGGTGTTTCATGCCGTCTACCTGCGCGATTATCGTCTCGGTGCAGTCCTTTATTATATCCTCGTAGCCGCCGTTGCCCTCGAGGTATTTTTTGCGCAGGCGCTGGGCGGAGAGCTGTATCGGCGTGAGCGGGTTCTTTATCTCGTGCGCGATGCGCTTTGCGACCTCTTTCCATGCCGCCGAGCGCTGGGCCTTCATAAGTTCGGTCAGGTCGTCGAAGACGACGAGTATGCCGAGGTATGCGCCCTGCGTGTCGTGGAGCGTGGACACATGAAGCCTGAGCGACAGGGTACGCTTGCCGACTGCAAGCTGAATGTCCTTCTGGACCGAGCCGCCGGTCTCGACGAGGGCGCGCACCTGCTCGCGTATTTCGTCTAACTGGTGGAACTCGAAGACCTCCCGGTAGTTCTTGCCGATGATGTCGTCGGGCTGGATGTTCAGCACCCGGAGGGTGGCGCGGTTGGCGAGCGTAAGTTTGCCCGCGCGGTCTATCGTGATGACGCCGGTGTTTATGTTCTCCAGCACCATCTCGATAAACTGCCTGCGCTGCTCCAGCAGGTCATTGGCGTGGTGGAGCGTCAGGTTGGTGGCGGTCAGCCGCTCTTGGGAGCCCTTCAGGTCGCGCGCCATCCTGTTGAACGCGGTTACGAGCGCGCCCAGTTCGTCCTGCGCCTGTATGTCGATCTTAATATCGTAGTTGCCCTGCGATATGCTCTGCGTGGCCTCCGCAAGGGTTGTGATAGGACCGGTGATGCTTTTGGATATATACAGCCCGAACCACAGCGCGGCGAACACGACCACAAGGGTGATGAGGATGAACGAGAGGGTGAAGCTTTCCTTTATCGGGTTCTTGAAGGTGCGGAGGTTCCAGTAGTCCTCGTAGAAATGGGTGATGTCCCCAATGTTGTCGGAGATGACCGAGGAGAGTATGTAGCTTGCGACAACAACGCCCGCCTTCCTGCCGGTGCTGTCGTAGAATACCGACGCGCCGCGCACGATGGTGCCCTTCTTCGCAGCGGCGGTCTCGGACGCCCTGCCCTCTTCCAGCGCCTTAAATACGAATTTCTTGCCCGAGCGCGCCCATCCGTCCTTGTCGTGGCCGTAAAAGACTATCAGCCCGCCGTTGGGTTTGTATACCTCTACCATGTCCAGCCGATACTCGGCCTGGATATCGTCGGAGACATCCACTATCTTTGCGGTATCGGCCCCGCGCAGCCTCTCGGCCATAGAGAGCGCATAGTGCAGCGCGTTCTCGGCGCGTTCGGTCTTGTAGCTCTCTACAAGCGCGATGGAGTCCTTGACCGTGTTCTCGACATTCGGGCTGAACCAGTATTTTATGCCGCCGGTCAGCAGGCCGACAGTGACAACGAACATGACGCTCGCGGGTATGACCGTAAGCCCCATGTACGACAGCACGAGCTTCGACCGGAACCCCGCCCCGAACGGGCTTTTTTTCCGTTCGAAGTAGAACTTGACGAACTGCCGGCCAATAAGCAGGAGGAGGACGACAAGCAGGAGGACATTGATGTTCAGCAGGCCGAGCGCGACTACATTGCTGAGGAACGGCCTCTGCTGGTGGGACTTTAGCGCAATCTCGACGGCGGTAGCCGCAGCCGTCAGGACGAAGAAGCCGAGGACGAAGAGGATAGTGCGCAGGCTCTTCGACTTGGCGGTGCTCTCTTGTTTTGTGTCGGGCATATTTCTTGGTCCGGGTTTTTTAGGAAAATTCCATTTAAAATAGCATTTTTAAAGGGGGTAAGTCAAGTTTGGATGGAAGGCTGGATTCGGCTCGGGTATCTTCTCATTAACGCGTCTCGATTGCTTGCTCGGCAGATTCGCCTTCCGGCACTACGCGCCTCCAGGGCGGCGAACCTTAGTGGAAATGTATTCCTCGCTCGCGTCGACTTGCCTTAATGAGAACATACCCTCCGGCCCGTTCTTGTTTGGCTCGGCGGTCGTCCCGACTAAGGGCCGGAATTCTTCGGGGCGTCAGCCGAAGGCTGGCCCTAATATTGCGGCCCGGCTGGCGGGACGACCGCCGAGCCCAGAGGCTTATATCAGCCGCGCGATTTTTTCTTCGGATTTCAGCAGCGCGGACATCGATACTATTTCCGCGTGCGGGTTCTTTTCGCGGATGGCTGCGGCAAGCCCGGGCGTGGGGCCTCCTTCCGCGTTTACCACGACGACGTCGGCCTTCTCAAGCGCCGCGAACGCCCCCGGCTTTATCTCCTCCATCTTCCCGCCCATCACAAAAAACGCGCGGTCGGGGTTTATATGTTTAAGTGGGCTGTTTCCCTCGACTACAACGCCCGGCACATCCCCGACCATGTCCAGCGCGTAAGCCAGCGAGTCTTCCAGCTCTTCGCGCGGGCTCTGTATCCAGACCACGCGCGCGGCCCCGGCCTCTTTATATAACGCGGTATCCTTGCCCGGCACATTAATTTCTTCCGGGCTGTCCGTCACCTTGCAGAAGAGGTCGGTCGTGGTTACCTTTATCGCCGCATAGCCTTTGAGGCAGGACAAAAGCGAACGAGCGAAGGTAGTTTTCCCGCAACCGCTGAACGCGCCGGACACAGTTATTATTTTCATGCTCTCTTTAAGTCCTCTCTCATGTTCCACAGGTGCGCCTCTCCGATGCGGGAGGCGTATATGCCGGCGAGCGCGATCGAGTTTACCTTCTCGCGGGTGGTGTCCGACCTCGAGGTAAGTACGATGGGGCAGGCCGCCCCCACGACGATACCCGCCGCATGCGCGCCCGCGAACTGCCTCATGGATTTGTAGATTACATTGCCGACCTCTATGCCCGACGCGATGAGGATGTCGGCGCGTCCGGCTACCTCGCTTTTGACCTGTTTCTTTTTTGCCGCCTCTTCGGATACGGCGATATCGAGCCCGAGCGGGCCGTCCACATACGCGCACGGAAGCCCTTCCTTTGCCCATGCGGCGAGGTGCGCCGCGTCCATGCTCGATGCAATCTTCGGGTCGGCGGTCTCGGACGCCGAAAGGAGCGCGACCCTGGGCCGCGCTATGTTCAGGAGCCTCGCGGCGAATACCGCGTTGACTATTATCCCCTTCTTCATCTCGTAGTCCGGCGCGATGTTTATCCCGCCGTCGCTCATCACGATCAGCCTTTCCGCTCCGGGCATCTCCAGCACCGCCGTATGGCTGATGACCCTGCCGGTGGAGAGGCCGCCCTTCTTCCTGAAGACCGGGTGGAGGAATACGGTCGTCGATATGAGCCCCTTCATCAGCATCTGCGCCCGGCCCTCCCGGACAAGCCTCACTGCGGCCTCCGCCTTAGCCAGCGTATCCCGCAGGTCAACTATCTCGTAGGCGGCCGCGTCCATCCCGAGCCGCTCCATGTATGTCGTTATCGCGGTCCTGTCGCCTATCAGCACCGCGCGGGCAAGCCCCGACCGGCAGGCCTCGTCCACGGCTGAAAGTGCCGCCTCGTCCTCTGCGGCGCATACTGCAATTGTCGGCGGGACGCCGCTGCCGCACAGCCTTCTGGACTCCTCGATAAGCCGTCCGAAGTCCGTTATCCGCGCCTGGCCGGAAAAAGTCTCGGGGCACTCACTCATA
>DASXVI010000019.1:0-2797 GCA_036504315.1 Nitrospirota bacterium | reverse complement strand
ATTTCGACCAGGTCAGCCTTCGTCTTTGTTTTGACAAAGTCCTCATCTATAACAAAGTCCACGGCCATGTCTATACCAGCTTCCGGCGTCATATTCAACATGACTTCGGTTTCAGCATCACGGATAAGCGTCTTTACCGCGCGGGCAAGGACTTCATCGAGTATAGCCTCCGACACCTTCGTAATCAGGTTGTAAACTTTTTCTTTTGATGGGTAGTTATTAAGTGAAGGGTCAACCCTCAACCCGAAAATTTCTGAAAGTTCTTTTCCCTTGCCTCGCCGGAAACCGTTATCCTCAAGGAGGCGATAGAGAATGAAACGCTTCTGGAGCGCGACAGACGCCTCGACCTTCGCCGGTATTGCGGAGCGAAGGAAACGGTCGCGGCACTCGCGGGCCTTTATCCTCGCGTTCTCTAAACTTGATGTCGGAGTGGTCGAGTCCTGCTCGGTAGCCGGTGTATTGTCGCCCTTCTGCATCTTGTTAAAGCACTTTATATTCAGGCAGGCCTCACCGAAAACAACTTGCTTGCGCCCTCCATAATGCTCCTCTATGGCCATATAGAATACATGTGAGTCTGCGCATTTCATACACTCGGACTTGTACCGTTTCGGAACCTCCGTGCCTCGGTCTCCCGTATTCCTGCCTGGGGTTATCCTCTGGACCTTGTGGTTTTCCCAAGACCTGAGACGGTTGATTGCCTCCGGCTCCGTTATTACCTTGAAACCCTGCTCCTCTCGCTCTTTGAGGATTGCAATATAATGGTCACGGGTCTTGGCGAAGAAACAGCCACGGTCGGTGCATTCGTCAGTTTTTTTCAGGTCGGGGAAGAGCGCCGCCTGGTTCGATGAGCGATACGAACACTTGGCGCAATCATCGAGCCCGAAAACAGCGTCCTCTAACCGCAAACTGTAATACTGCTTGAGCTTGGACTGGGCTGCGCTGAGGGTCAGTCCGTCCCCGCTCGTCATATCCTTCAAGAACTCCTTCTGCTCGCTCGGATGCTTGAGGCGGGTAAGCAGGAGGGCATGGCCGAGAGGTATATCTCCGGACGCGATCTTCTTCTGCGCGGCTTCCGGTATATCCAGCAACTTCAACCGGGAAAGGACATAGCCGGGGGAGCGGTCGAGCTTCGCGGCCAGCGTTTCCGTGGTATGGGAGCCGAGTTCCAGAAGCGCCTTGAAGCCCCAAGCCTCCTCCATGGGGTTCGGGTCCTCGCGCTGGCAGTTTTCTATGACCTGCACCTCGAGGGCTTCCTGGTCTGTGAGGTCGCGTACCATAACAGGTATCTCTTCCAGCTTGGCCGTGAGCGCCGCCTGGTGCCGACGGTGGCCGGCGACTATCTCATAGCCCCCGTCCGCCAGAGGGCGGACGAGGATGGGCTGGAGGATACCTTTCGTCTTGATGGACTCGGCCAGTTCCTTGAGGGCCTTTTTGTCCATCGTCTTGCGGTAATTATTTGCCGATGGGTGTACCTGCGCTATCGGCAGGGTCTTGAATGTGTTGGTGTTCATGGGGGGTCTCCTTTCCGCCATTGTTAAATAGTTAAATCCGAGGGTTCGACCTGGAAGAATACAAGCCAGCAGTCGGGATGCCCCGGAGCCTGAACCGTGAGGCCGGGGAGCAGTACCGCTGTTGCAAAAGGAAGCCCCTTGCCTACGAAGTTAGCAAGGAGGGTCTGCGCCTCTTTTTCGGCATCGGCCTTTTTGTCGGCTACAACTACGAGAGATGTTTGCATTAAACGGACCTCTTGACTTTCCGGCCCGAGCATGTTTAGAATGCTTCCGGGCCTGTTGGGAGTTAATAACAACTTCTGGCCTAAGGGGCGTCATGGCTTCCAGGCAACGGCGCCCCTTTAATTTTCCTTCCTCCTTTCCTTTAAAAATCAATAACTTAATGATGTAAACCTACCACATTACCTACCTATGTCAAGATAAAAAACCTTATAAAACAGCTACTTGCATTTTTTCGAGACGAACACTTGGTTGTTACGCCTCCTGTGAGCCTCCGTACCGCTTTTTTACCGGTCCGATATAGAGGTATTCAAAGATTTATTTCGCGTCCGGGCGGGCATATACGGAAGCATCCCGCGCTATGTGTTGGTGGATAAGGGTTTGCCGACGGCTAATTTCTCTAAAAGAGTAGCCGGACTATTTATCGTCTCGCATTCGTCTATCCTCTCGCGGGCGAGGCTGACCAGCTTCATAAAAGCGGTCGGGTTGCTCACGATGTTGTATTTCTCCTTGATGTCGGCTATCACGGAAAACACTTCGTCGAACCTGCGGACGGACGCGATGTAGCTCTCCTCGCCAGAGAACAGCAGGTCGGCGTGTTCGAGCGCGGCCGCCAACTCGTCGGCCTCCTCCGGGAGGAAGGCGAGGGTGATGGTCTTAAAGTCCATCTTCGCTTCGGCGATGGAGGTAAACTCCAGCTTCTCAAGCTCCTTTATGACCTCGCTGTCTATTCCCGCGTACATCTTCAGCGCGATATCGTCTATCTCCTGATACAGCTCGCGCAGGATTACATCATCGTCCTGGCCGACGAGCGCATTATGGGAAATCTGGATAGCTATCTTCTCGCCCTTCGTGAGGTCCTTTTCGATGAACATCACGACGATCCTGTCGAGACCGGCCTGCCTGGCCGCCATGACTCGGTGGTTGCCGGACAGGACAGTCAGGATGCCATCCTTGCCCTTATGGCAGAGCGGGACCGACGCAAGGCCTCCGTCGCGGGTGATATTGTTCACCAACTGCTGGAAGGTCTCGTGCTTCATATAGCGCGCGTTCTTGTCGAGCAGCTT
>DASXVI010000018.1:0-2706 GCA_036504315.1 Nitrospirota bacterium | reverse complement strand
CTCGGCCACCTTAAGGTCTTTGTAATACCGCACCGTCTTAAATCCCGAGGACTCGACCTCGTGCTCGCCCTCGCCGGTCATCAGGACGAAATCGAAAAGCATGTCGGTGTCGTCGGCCTTGGCGGTCAGGCCCAGGCTGTTCACAAGCTCATACCGGGTATGGTCGGCGAATACCTCTGCGGACGAGAGCCTGACATCGCCCAGCCGCTCGACCGCGCCGACAATCTCTTCCTTTATCTTCTGTATCATCTTGTCCGGGTTTAAGACGATGGTCGTGTCCTTAATCTCGCACGGCAGGTACTTCTGGCCGGGGCCGGGGAGCGTCCACGGCTGGTTTGCGACGCCCTTGGCCATCTCGACCGCAAGGTCTACCTTCGGCCCGATATCCTCGCCCTCTATGAACACGAACGAGGACTCGCCGAGGACGCTTTTACCGCCCTCGTTGCGGAGCTGGTGGACGGCGACAAAATATTTAACGGTGTCCACGCGGCGGATGGATTCCGGCTCCTCCTTGATAAGGAAGAGCTGGTTGCTGCGCCTGGTGGTCTTCGTCACCTGCCACGCGGTAATGTCCGTCCGCTCCTTAAGTACCTGCGAGATGTAATCAAGCATTGTCAGCGCCTTCTTCGGGTTCGATTGCGTGATAAAGGATTTCGATGGCCTGCCCGCTTGCGAACGCCTTTATGTCATCCTCGGACTCGAGCTCCATATCGGTGTAGGTAAGCTCGGTCCCGTCGCCCGGCTGGTCCTCGCCGTCCGCGCAGGCGGTAATCTTGCGGACACCGGCGAACATCAGGTACGCCTCCTTGCCGTCCACCACCAGGTTGTCGTCCTCCAGCATGATGCCGATTTCCTCGGCCTTGATGAACGGGTCGATATAGCCTGTATCGTTTATCAGGATGACCTTCTCCCATGCGGGGAAGCCCTCCTGCCTCACCTCTTCGTCCTTGAACTGGATATAGAATATCAGGTGCGCCGCCGACCAGTCGGATATCTTCTGCTCCTTCGGGCCGCGCAGGCCGGAATTTTCCGGCAGCCTGAAATCGAACGGCTCCTCCGTATACCGGAGCGCATTGGCGTCATTGCCCTCTATGAAGCTCTCCAGGTCCTCTTCGCTCTTCAGGCTTACCGGCATCGATATAACGCCGGAGCCGTCGCCCGGCCTGTCTTTGAGGGGCACTATCGAGCGCACGCCCGCGAAATGCCATTCGGCGGGCTGGCCGTCAAGCTCCCAGTCGTTGCCCTCCCGGCCGGAAACCTTCGACCGCGCGATTGCCTTGTCCCTTACTTCCTCGGCCGTCTCGGCCTCGAACAGGAGCACGCTCTCCCACAGGAAGAACGCCTCCTGCTTGCCTTCCTTATTCTTCAAATACTCGACGGTGGTAGCCGCAAACCAATTAGACATTTCGATTTTTCCCTTTATATTACTATAACAAAAAGGGGAGGCCCGAGGGCCTCCCCTTCCGAGTGCCCGAAAATTAAAACTTCACGTTCTCCTCGAAGTAGCTGGCCGTACCCTCTGCGCGGAAGGCCTTGATAAACTCGTACGCCGACTGATACGCCGCCTCCTCTATCTTCTTCTTGTAGGAGTCGGGTATGTTGTTTATCTCGTCGTAGAATTCCTTCGTCGCAAACTTGAGATCCTTGCCGACTTCCTTGCACCACGCCTGCATCTTGTCCATAAGCTCCGGCGGCAGGCCCTGGTGGGCGATGTTCTGCCAGTTGGTGCCGACATTGCCCTTCCTGATGCCGTAATCCGCGAACTTGCCGACGACATTGAGCGGCGTGCCGGTGATGCCGTGCTGGGCAATGTTTACGCCCCACTTCTTAATCTCGTTGTATATGGCGCCGGTGCGCTGCAGGTCTATGTGGACCTCTTCGCCGGGTGCGTAGTTGCCGTGCTTGGAGCCGTTATTTATTGCGAGCAGGTTCGGGTTGACGCCGTTGGCTTCGAGGCCCTTGATGAAGTCCACGGCCTCCTCCACGGAGGTTATCTCGGAGTCGTAGCCGACAGACAAAACCTCGCCGACTTCGACTTCGAGGCCCGCGCCCGCCGCCTGGACGAGCTTGCCGAGTTCGGTCGAAACCACTATGTTGTCAGGGAGCTGGTTGAACGAGGCGTCTATAGCTACCGAGGTGTACCCCGCGTCAAGTTCAGCTTCAATCAACGCGCGGGACTCGGCGACGATTTCCGGGGCCTTCGACTTCGTGGTGACATGGTCGCCGTGGATGAAGAACGGCTTTGTAAACTTCGTCTGGTCGGCGTATTCCATCAGCATATCGAAGAACCTGTACGGGTCCATGCCGGTGTAGCCGCCCTTGAGGTTGCCCTCGGAGCGGGCAAGCTCGTATGCGACGATGGCGTCGAGCTCCTCGGCGGCGCGCATGATGCCCGGCACCACGTGGCGTATCCTGATGTTGCAGGCCATGATGATTACGCTATGGTCTTTCAGCGTCTTGAATACCGGGTCGGACGAGACGAGCAGGGCCTTAGAGGCGTTGCCCAGCTTCTTCGCCACCTGAGCCGGCCTTTTGGCCAACAGTTTTTCTACATTTTCAGATTTTCCCATTTTCCTTTGCCTCCCTGAAAGAGTATTACTGCCAGTTTGGTCTGCAAAATAAAAATTATAGCATAAATCCGGTTATTTGCAAGAAAAACGGCATAAGGAGCCGTTAACCCGCAGAGACTACAAAGGTATTTAAAAC
>DASXVI010000017.1:0-2536 GCA_036504315.1 Nitrospirota bacterium | reverse complement strand
CGTTGTGGACTACAAGACCGGATATTCCGGCGTCCCGGCGGAAGAAATCAGGGCTGCATATGCGGGCCAGCTTGCGGCATACCGGGACGCGGTCAAGGGCGCGTTCGGCGTAACCGAGGCGGCGGCTTTTCTGCTGCTTGCGGACAGAGGGGAACTGGTTGAAATATAGGCTGCTGGTAACAGAAACGGAGGAATAAGATGGGGGCAATAAAGTTTTTAATAATTTTTCTATCCATCGCGGGTGCTCTTGCACTTGCAGTCAAGATTAACAAAGCAACCGGGGCCGCGAGGGTATCCCTCGATTTCAGCCTGAAGGGCGCGGTAATCGGTATATGTATTGTTGTCGCGGCAATCCTTTTTGTATCGGCATTCGGGCAGGTCCCCGCAGGCAGCCGAGGCGTAGTCCTGAGGTTCGGGGCGGTGACCGGGGTCACTTTACCCGAAGGCATATACATGGTTATCCCCGCGGTAGAAACAGTTCAGTTGATGTCCGTACAAGTTGAAGCGTACGAGGCAGCCGCTGAAGCCGCATCTAAAGACCTTCAAGATGTTAAAACCAATGTTACCCTCAATTTTGCGATATCGCCAAAGAAGGCCGGGAGCGTATATCAGACTTTGGGCTACGAATATAAAGACAGGATAATAAAGCCTGCGGTTCAGGAAGGGGTGAAGTCGGCTACGGCAAAGTACAACGCTGAAGAACTGATAACAAAGAGGCCCATGGTTAAAGCCGAAATAGAAAAATTCCTGGCTGACAGATTAATCCAGCATGGCATAGTCCTGGATGGAATTTCTATAACGGATTTTAAATTTTCTTCTGAATTTACAAATTCCGTCGAGAGGAAGGTTACCGCTGTCCAGGACTCGCAGGCCGAGCAGAACAAAAAAGAAAAGGAAACATATATTGCCCAGCAGAAGGTCATTGCCGCCAAGGGTGAGGCTGACGCGCTCAAATTAAAGAGAGAGCAGCTTACGCCCGAAATGATAAAGTACGAAGCGGTAAAAAAATGGAACGGCCAGCTTCCCACATATATGGGCGGTAACGGCGCAATTCCATTCATCGAAGTCAAGTAGCGGCCTTTATTTTGAGGGATACCGCAATCTAATTTGCCGAAAGTGAATAAGCCGGGGCTACGGTATTCCAGACAGGGCGGGATTATTCCCGCCCTGTTAGTTGCCCTGCATAAACTGCCACAGCCATTCGACCGGTTTCGCAAAGTAACAGGCAGGACTATCCGCTTACTGGCAATTTGGGGGCCGCGAAATATTTCCCGCCGCGTCTACCGCAATCTGCCTCGGCTTGTTCATGTCGCCGTTGGTTGCGGCTGCGCCGTCGTCCCAGAAGCCCGAAACTCCCTTTCCGGCGATTGTGAATATCTTGCCATAAACATCCACCTTCCGGATGCGGCCGTTGAAGGTATCGGAGATGTAATATTGCCCTTCCCGTCTGTAGCGATTCCTTCAGGGAGGTTAAGGGCGGCATTGACTGCCAGCCCGCCGTCGCCTGAAAAGCCGGCCGTCCCGGTCCCGGCAAAGGTGGTTATCTTCCCGGATGTGTCGACCTTCCTTATCCTGGAGTTGTTCTTGTCCGCAATATAGAGCGACCCGGCTGAATCGATGCAAACGCTTGAGGGGCCGGATAAATTTGCGGCTGCCGCGGGACCGCCGTCCCCGGAGTAACCTGCCGCGCCTGTTCCGGCGAAGGTGGTGATGGTACCCGACGGGTTGAACTTCCTTACCCCTGTTATTTGCGCTGTCGGCTAGCGGTAGCCGTCGCCTGCCTCGGCGATAACCACCTCTGGCAGGACATGGGGCGTGTAAGCGAATTATTGAGGATATTCGAGCTGGAAACGCGGGCGGAGGCGAGCAGCAGAACTGCTTAACTATTGAGCACCCTGCACATTTAATAATACCCCCATTGCGAATTCTTCTTCCGCTTGCCGCGCCAATTCTTTTATTAACGGTCAGTTACAGCGCACAGGAAGAGTTGGCACGATTATTGATATATCCCTCCCAAGGGAATGTTAACCACAAGGGTCGTGCGGCATTAATGACAAGAATAATCGACACTAAAATAGTAGACTTGGCGACCCTGTACGAGGTGGCAAAGCTCGCCTCGTCTTCGCTCGACCTCGACTCTACGCTGAACTCCATCCTCCAGACCCTGTCCACCTTTCTGGAGATGAGGCGCGGGACGCTGACGCTGATGGACCAGACCGGCACGCTCTCCGTCCGCGCGTCTTACGGCCTCACAAAGAGCGAGATGAAGCTCGGTATGTACAAGGTGGGCGAGGGTATCACCGGCAAGGTATTTGAGAGCGGTCAGGCCTTCATCGTCCCGGACATCAGCAAGGAGCCGATGTTCTTAAACCGCACCGGTTCGCGGGCCGACATAGCTGGAGAAGGCATATCCTTTATCGGGGTGCCGGTGATGGTAAGAAAGCAGATGATAGGCGTGCTCTCGGTCGACCGGCTTTTCTCGTCCAGCGTAGACCTCGACGAAGATGTCCGCCTGCTCAAGATTGTCGCATCCATA
>DASXVI010000016.1:0-6197 GCA_036504315.1 Nitrospirota bacterium | reverse complement strand
CTTGTAAGCGGTGATTTGAGGTCGTGAGTCACCATCGACGCGAAATCCGCTTTTTTGCGTTCGAGTTTCTTTTCCTCGGTTATGTCGGCAAAGACCTTGAGCAGTCCTGTCAGGTTGCCTGAGCCGTCGAACACCCCGTTGCTGCTGACGGCGTAGTGCCGGTCGCCTTGGTTGATGTCGGGGTGGAGGCCGCCGGTCGTTAACGCTTCCCTTATGGCGGTTTCCGGCAGCATGGCCGCATCCTTCCCCTTCAGGCGGCCCGGCGGCAGGCCGATGATCTCTTCCATCAGAGGGTTCGCGTCTATTACCTCGCCTTCCGGGGAAAGGTAAATTATGCCGATAGGTATGCTCCTGAATATAGCGGATAATTTGTCGCGTTCTATCGAGAGGTCGCTAGTGCGCTCCTTTACCGTTTTCTCAAGGATAACATTCGAGTTTCGCAGTTGGGCATATGTGCTGACGAGCTGCCCGACCATCGTGTTGATGGTCTCGGACAGGTCGTGGAATTCCTCCGGTGACTTTACATCCGAGCGGGCGGTAAGGTCGCCGCCGGTGATCCTCCGCGCCGTCTCCCGGATGCTTGCGAGCGGCCCGATTACCCGTCTTCTGAGGAAGTAGTACGGGAACAGCAGCAGGGAGACTACCAGCACTCCTTCGGCCAGTAAGTGCGCCACCGTGCCGAGTGAAAGACGGTCGGCTCCAATGTGAACTGCGCTTATCGCGAGTACCGCGACTGCCCACCACATCAAGAGCCGTCTGCTGAGCCTGTAAGCCATTTAATACCTCAGGTAAGTCCCGTAACCGGTATAATAGAATATACAGTAGATAACCGCTTTTTCTAATTTAAGGTTGTCCGGAAGCGGGTTGTACGGCGACGCGTCCATCAGCGCCTTCCGGGCCGCATCGTCCAGAATTTTATAGCCCGACGATTTTATAAGCTCGGCGCTGTCGACGCTACCGGACTTGTTTATTGTCACCCTTATTACCGGTATGCCTTCTATGCCGTCCTTTGCGGCGGCCTCCGGCACCTTCATCATGTGCTCGGTGCGTCTCTTGAAGCCGAGCAGGTATGATGTGAACCTGAGGTCGAGAGGGTCTACAACGGCAGAATCTTCGTCCTTCTGCCTTTGAGCGTCCTTGTCGAGCTGGGCGTATTTCTCAAGGTCCTGGAGCGTCGGCCTCTGGAATTTCCGCTGTTTGGGCGCCCTGATATCCTTTGAGTCCGTCGTTGGCGGGATTCCTCCGGAGTTATCCGGCATTGTCTGCGTTGACGGCGGCGGCTGGGCAGCGGGCGGCCTCGATGCAAAAGCATCTCCTGGACTGCTCTGTGCCGGTGCGGGTTGCGTCGTCGGTTCAGGCTGCCTGACCGGCCGGGGGGGAACCGCAATCTGCGGCAGCGTTGGCCGGAGGTGGTCGAAGCTCCTTGCGAAGTTGCGCCGGCTCTCGTTCGAAGGCGACGACGGGCCGCCGGTCCCGGCCGGCATCTTTGGAAGCTGCGTTTCCGGGCCTTCCTTTGAGGGCCCGAGCCAGTCTATCGTTATCGGCGCTTTCTCCTTTTTCCGCTCCGGCTCCTCAAGGCGCACAAAAGCGATGAGAAGTGCATGCAGGACCAAAGAAATCGCGAGAAAGTAGTAGAAATAGTTCTTCTTCATTAAGCTTAGACAAGCCCCCGGCTCCCCGGCACGGGGCCGGGGGCAGAAAAACCCTTTTAATTTAACCGAAATTATAGCATAATAAGGCCTTACTGCAAAAAAAATCTAAAGAATCAGGTAAAAGGTATTAAGAATTGGCAAAAATTGATATTTTCAGCCTGGGACAGGCTGGGCTGCGGGAATTTGTCGCGTCTCTCGGGATGAAACCCTTCCGGGCCGACCAGATAATCCGGTGGGTTTATGTCTCGGGCAAGGACTCCTTCTCCGAGATGACCGATATCTCCAAAGAAGGCCGCGCCCTCCTGGAGGAACGTGCCGAGATAAAATACCTCGATATCCTGGACAGGCGGATATCCGCCGACGGTACCGAGAAGTACCTGTTCGGACTCCCGGACGGCGAAAAAATCGAGTCGGTGCTTATCCCGGACGAAAACAGGGTTACGCTGTGCATCTCGTCCCAGGCGGGCTGTGCGCTCGGTTGCAGCTTCTGCCTCACTGGCGGGGGCGGCTTCAGGCGCAACCTCCTGCCCCACGAGATAGTTGGCCAGCCGCTTGCCGTCCAGAGGCTGCACCCGGAGAGGCCGATAACGAATTTTGTCCTGATGGGCATGGGCGAGCCGCTGAACAACACCGCAAATGTAATAGAGGCGCTCCGCCGGATGACGGCCGACAAGATGCTCGGCGTGTCCACGAGGAAGATAACCCTCAGCACTGCCGGCGTCGTTCCCGGCCTCAGGGAGCTTGCTGAAAGCGGTGTAGGGGTGAACCTCGCCGTCTCGCTCAATGCGCCCAACGACAAAGTCCGGGACGAACTGATGCCCATAAACAGGGTATACCCCCTTTCCGAGCTTGTGAGGGCGTTGAAGGCGTTCCCTCTCGCTCCCAGGCGCAAGATAACGGTCGAGTATGTGATGCTGAAAGGCGTGAACGATTCCGTCAGGGACGCGGAGGAGGTGGCAAAACTTCTTCGAGGCATTAAATGCAAGGTCAACCTGATACCCTTCAACGAGCATCCGGGTTCTAAATACAAAAGGCCCGACACGAGGGCTGTTATAGCCTTTCAGGGTGCGCTCGGCCTTCGGAACTATACTACATTCATAAGGGAGAGCCGGGGTTCCGACATACTCGCCGCCTGCGGCCAGCTCCGGGCGGACGGGCGGAAAAAGGCTTGACCGCCTGCTTGTCTCTTGTATAATCGTTGGTTACAACCATTAAGTGAGAATTGGATATGGCGAAGAACAGTTTTGAAAATTCGATGAAGAGGCTGGAGGACATCGTTTCAAAGATGGAATCGGGCGAGCTTCCGCTGGACGATTCCCTGAAGCTCTTCGAGGAAGGGATAAAGCTCTCCCGGGAGCTGAACAAGACCCTGGAGGACGCTGAGCGCAAGGTGGAGATGCTGTTGAAGGACGAGAAAAGCGGCCTGAAGACGCAGCCCTTCGCCGACGGGGAAAACGATGGCGAAGGCGAGCTCCATTAACAAATAAATCAGGGACACCATGGACCTTAAAGCATACATGTCGGAAAGAAAGACGCTGGTGGATAATTTCCTGCTTTCGGCGGCTACCGGAGAAGATGTGATGCCTTCCTCGCTGCACCGCTCAATGCGGTACAGCCTCGAGGCTGGCGGGAAGCGGGTAAGGCCGGTACTGGCCATCGCAGCCGCCGAGGCCGTTACCGGAAAGCAGGCGCAGGATATTCCCGGCCTGATGGCGGCGGCCTGCTCGCTCGAATTTATACATACATATTCGCTTGTACATGACGACCTGCCCGCGATGGACGACGACGATTTCAGGCGCGGCCGCCCGACTAACCATAAAGTGTTTGGAGAGGCCGTGGCCATACTCGCCGGGGACGCCCTGCTGACCTATGCGTTCGAGCTTCTGGCCGACCCGAAATACTCGGGCGGGATGGATTCCGCGAGGAGCGTTGCGGTCATCAGGGAGATCGCATACGCCGCGGGGAGCATGGGTATGGTAGGCGGGCAGGTGGTGGACATCGAGTCGGAAGGCGGCGGCGAGGTTGACTTTGCCACGCTCGAATATATACATACGCACAAGACCGGGGCGCTCATACTCGCCTCCGTGCGCACGGGGGCAATAGCCGCCGGGGCGGACGGACGGCAGCTCGACGCGCTCTCCCGTTTCGGCACGCATGCGGGCTTAGCGTTCCAGGTAGCTGATGATATACTTGACATTATCGGGACACAGGAAGAAACCGGCAAAGACGTCGGCTCGGACATCGCGCGCGGCAAGAAGACCTACCCTGCGCTGATAGGGCTTGAGGAATCGAAGCTCCGCGCAAAAGAGCTTGCGGACGCTGCGGTCGATGCCCTTTCGATATTCGGGGCGGAGGCCGACCCGCTCCGTGAAATCGCCCGTTATATCGTATCCAGGAATAATTAACTCCGGAGGGGGATTGATGTCCCTGTTAGAGAACATAAAGTCTCCAGCGGACCTGAAGCGCATACCGGTGAAAGACCTGCCGCAGGTCGCCGAAGAGGTCCGCGAGGAGATAATAGCGGTAGTATCGAAAAACGGCGGCCACCTCGCATCGAGCCTCGGAGTCGTGGAGCTGACGCTCGCCCTGCATTATGTCTATGACACCCCTGCCGACAAGATTATCTGGGATGTCGGACATCAGGCATATGCGCACAAGCTGGTTACCGGGAGGCGCGACAGGTTTGCCACCTTGAGGCGCGAAAACGGCGTAAGCGGTTTTCCCAAACGCACCGAGAGCGAATACGACCCGTTCGATGTCGGGCATTCCAGCACCTCTATCTCGGCGGCCCTCGGCATGGCGGCAGCGCGCGACATGAAGGGCGCAGACTACAAGGTCGCGGCCGTAATCGGCGACGGCTCGCTTACGGCGGGCCTTGCCTTCGAGGGGCTGAACCAGGCAGGGCACTTAAAGCGCGACCTCGTAGTGGTATTAAACGACAATGAGATGTCCATATCCGAGAATGTCGGCGCACTCTCAAACTACCTCAACAAGATAATAATCAGCGAGCGCGCAGAGAAATTCAAGCAGGACACAGAGAAGTTTATAAAGAAGTTCCCGACGAAAATCGGCAAGCATATGCTGAAGGTGGCGACGAAGACCGGCGAGTCCATTAAAGGCTTCTTCACTCCCGGCCTGCTTTTTGAGGAGATGGGCTTTACCTATATAGGGCTCCTCGACGGACACGACATGCCGAGGCTTATCGAGACGCTGAAGGCCGCAAGGGCCAGGCGCGGCCCGGTGCTCGTCCATGTCCTGACGAAAAAGGGCAAGGGATACGGACCGGCGGAAATGAACCCGACCGCGTTCCACGGTACCCCTCCTTTCAGCGTGGAGACCGGCGAGGCCCAGAAGGCGACCGGGCCGTCGTACACGAAGGTGTTCGGCAACGCTCTTGTGAAGCTTGCGGAAGAGGACGGCTCCATAGTCGCAATATCCGCCGCAATGCCTGAAGGCACGGGGCTGTCGGCCTTCAAGGCGCGGTTTCCCGACAGGTTCTTCGACGTCGGCATAGCGGAACAGCACGGAGTTACCTTTGCCGCCGGGTTGGCCGCCAGCGGCCTCAAACCCGTCACCGCCATATACTCGACTTTCCTGCAGCGCTCCTACGACCAGGTCGTGCACGACCTCTGCATGCAGAAGCTGCCGGTGGTCATCGTCATGGACCGGGCAGGCATAGTGGGCGAGGACGGAGAGACGCACCAGGGCCTTTTCGATATATCATACCTGCGGCATATACCAAACCTCGTGTTCATGGCGCCCAAGGACGAGAACGAACTCGGGCACATGCTCCATACGGCCCTGAAGCTCGGATGTCCGGCGGCGATACGATACCCGCGCGGCAAGGCGCTCGGCGTGGCTCTGGACGATAAATATATTGAACTCCCGCTGGGCAAGTCGGAGACCATCTCCGACGGACTGGATGCCGCGATACTGGCGCTCGGAAACATGGTCGAGCCTTCGGTCGAGGCCGCAGGCGCGCTTGCCGAAAAAGGCTACTCGGTCGGTGTCGTAAACGCGCGGTTCATCAAGCCGCTCGACAGGGAGCTTGTGATTTCTCTCGCGAAGGCCGGCCGCATAATTACCGTGGAGGAGAATGTGCTGGCCGGAGGTTTCGGAAGCTCGGTGCTCGAACTCCTTGAAGAGGCCGGGGTATCCTCGCGGGTCAAACGGATCGGCGTGCCGGATATATTTGTCGAGCAGGGCACGCAGGCCCAGATAAGGAGCAGGCTGGGACTGGATGCCGAAGGCATCGCCGCCGTTGCCGAGGCGTTCATTCTCGAAGGCCGCGAAGAGAAAATTGAAACAGAGGCTTGACAAGCTGCTGCTTGAGCGCGGGCTTGCCGATACCAGGCAGAGGTCCCAGGGGCTGATTCTCTCCGGCAAGGTGCTCGTGGCCGGCCAGCGCGTAGACAAGGCCGGGACTATGGTAGCCGATGACGCCGCGATAACGCTTATCGGAGAAGACATACCCTATGTATCCCGCGGCGGACTGAAACTGAAGGCCGCGGTCGATGAGTTCGGCCTCGATTTTCACGGGCTGGT
>DASXVI010000015.1:0-2586 GCA_036504315.1 Nitrospirota bacterium | reverse complement strand
GAGCAGGCGTATTACGAGGGTACCGCCTTGTATCAGGAGGGCCGGTACAAGGAAGCCGAGAGAAAGTTCTCCGAGGCCGCTGCAATCAGCCCGCGCCATGTCCAGTCCCTGTTCATGCTGGGCGAGTCAATCGGCCACGATGTGCGGAGGCTGCGCGAGGCCGAGAACTGGTACAGGAAGGCCCTGAATACCGCCACGGGCCGGGACAAGTTCTACGCCGCGAAGTCCCGCTTTTCGCTCGGCGTCCTTTATGAAGGGATGGGCCAGTATGACCAGTCGAGGGAGCAGTTTTTAAAGCTCATCGACGAGTCGCCCGGTTTCATGGGGATAGCCAAGGTCTATAACCACATGGGCGTGGCGGATTACCACCTTGACCGCTACGACGAGGCGCTCGACAACTTCAAGCGGGCGTTAAAGCTCGACCCCAACCTGACCGAGGCGACATTCAACATGAAATCGCTCCAGTCCCAGCTTGCCATGCTGAATGTTGCACGCTACCAGGAGCGTATGGGCAACGAGCAGAACGCGGTCGACCAGTATAACAAGGCGATAGAGGTTTTCCCGGACTATGTGGCGGCCTGGTATTACCTGGGGGTGCTCTATCTGAAGAAGGCCGACTATGCCCAGGCCGTCCGCCACCTGACCCGCGCAAAGAACCTGAACCCGCAGTACCTGGGCGGGGACGAGCTGCCGTACCAGATAGCCCTGGCGCTTTCCGGCCGGAGGGGCGAGGGCGACCAGGAGATGGCGATCAAGCTTCTGATGGGGAGGCCCGAATACAAGGATGCGCTGCTGAAGGCGGGCATGGTGAGGGTGGACCAGGGCTTCATCGACCAGGCTGAAGAGATTTTCACGCAGGTGACCGAGAAGTCGGAGCAGACCAAGACCCTTGCGGAAGCCTGGTATCAGCTTAGTATGATAGCAAAGATGAAGAACGACGACCAGAAGTCCAGCGCCTGCCTCCAGAAGGCCGCAAGCCTCGCGCCCAACGAGGCAAGGTACAAATCCAAATAAAAAAGCCGGGAACAAACTGCGCTCCCGGCTCCTCCTTCATGTATAAATCAACTAAAACAAACTAAGCCCGACAAGAAATACCGCCCGGCTTGAGTTAACCTATGGCCTCTGCGGCCATTCCGACCTCGGCGCCTTCGTAGGACGGAGAGCCTTCGACTACCATCCAGCAGTCTGGGTGGCTCATGACCTCGCGCACGAGGCGGGCGTTCAGGCCGTGGCCGGACTTGTCGGCGACGAGGTGGCCTATTATCGGCATCCCGGCGAGCGAGAAGTCGCCCACGGCGTCCATCATCTTGTGGCGGACGAACTCGTCGTCGAAGCGGAGGCCGTCGGGGTTAAGTATCTGCTCGTCGTCCACGATTATAGCGTTGTCCATCGACCCGCCCTTGGCCAGGCCCGCCTTCCTCAGCATCTCGGCATCCCTGAGGAAGCCAAAGGTGCGCGCGGGAGAGAGTTCCTGCTCGAATAGCTCGGTGTCCATCTCTACCGAACGGTTCTGGTCGGAGAGCATCGGGTGGTCGAAGTCGATGCGGTATGTTATCCTGGATACCGGCGACGGCAGGAGGGATGCGGACTTATCCCCGTCGTGCACGGTAACGGCCTTCAAAATCTTGAGGTATCGCCTTGGGCTGTCCTGGGTAACTATTCCGGCCTTCTTGATGGCTGCGACAAAGGGATACGCGCTGCCGTCGAGGATGGGGGCTTCGTTGCCGGTAACCTCTGCGATGACATTGTCGATGCCGAGGCCCGCCAGCGCCGCAAGAAGGTGTTCGACGGTGCGTACCTTTACGCCGTCCTTCTCAAGGGTGGTCGCGTAGCTGGTCTCGCCGATATTCTCCCAGGAGGCTTTGATCGTTATGCCGTCTGCGACGAAAATTATGCCGGTATCGGCAGGGGCCGGGCGGAGGGTGAGGCTGACCGCCTCGCCGGAATGGAGGCCTATGCCGTTTATGGTTATGGGTTTCTTGACTGTCCGCTGCTGCATCAACCTGTTACCCCTTGCTAAAATTAATTAAAAGCGCCCAACTCGTAAAAAGCACCCCAACTCGCTATCTTGTTCAGAAACAGATGCAATTTGGGTGCCAGATATTTATTTGGGAAATTGTTGTTTGTTAACGGGTGGTTATGGCTGGAAAGATTAAGCAGTCGCGCAAATGTGTTGCGAAAAAGACACAGGGCGCGGGAAGCCGGTGTTGTCGTTAAAACACATAAAGCAGGAATAGTTTAATTTATTCTGACTTAAATCCACGGATGAGCCGTGACAGCTCCTCGCGGGCGCGGGCTATCGCATCATCCGGGGCCATCACGCGGAAGGCGTCGGACAGGCCGGAGCCTGCGAGCTCCTCCATTATCCTTGCGCGGGCCGAGGCGTCTGCAACCGCTTCGAAAACCTCCTCGCGGGCCTCCATCAGGAAGTTCAGGAGCTGAAGGTGCTCGTCTCCTATGACGGATTCGAGTTTTTTGCGGAGGGACCTTGCGAACGCCGGGCTTGTGCCGCCGGTCGAGATTGCGACGGAGATATCGCCCTTTCTTACAAGCGACGGCACGATGAAGTTTCCGGCCTCGGGCGGG
>DASXVI010000014.1:0-2888 GCA_036504315.1 Nitrospirota bacterium | reverse complement strand
TTTTAATCTTTTCTTTCTTGATATCTTTCTCAGGAAGTCCGGCGGGCAGCGGCATCATCGCCCTGTACATTGCCGCATCGAGTTCAAGCTTGTCGGCGGTCTTGGTATCTTCGTAATAGAGCTTGCCCTTGTAATAGGCCTGTACCGTGATATTTACCCCTGCCGAATCCCAGGGTATCCCCATTTTCTGGTTTGCCATTAATTGCGAGCCGGACAGAAGCCTCAAATAAAACATGGCCGGGATGCCGTCTTTAACATCGCTCAACTTTATCTGTGCCTCACGCATCGAGTCCTGAAGGTCCACAATCAGGCCGCGGAGCGTCAGCACCACTCCCTCGCCAGTGATGTCAACCCCTGGAAACGCCCAGAAAGAGGTCATGATGGTGGACATGGCGCGCCTCGGGAGAAGCGGCCCATACGCCTCCACGCTCAGAAGCGTCGGCTTTGAAATGTTTATCGTAGCCTCATACTTTGCCGCATCCGAACCGGCCTCATAGACGACCGCTTTCAAATCCTCGGGCTTGCGCTCGTCGCGGATATCGAAAAGCGGGTCGGGCATCCTCCATTTTTTCTCCTTCATTTTCTGCTCGGCCTTCAGGTCCTCGAAAACGAAGCCCTTGTCGCCTTTAACCAGTCCGGCCTTGCCCCGTATCCTCGGGTATCCGGCACGTAGCAACGCCACCTCGTCGCCTGGGGTCCCTTCGGTCGTGCCCTGGTCGAGCACCACCCCGGTCCTCGCGTCGCGCAGGACAACCATCACGCCGGTATCCTTGCTCATCGCCATCGCCCCGTGCGACAGCACGCGGACCGTTATTTTGGTCGGGACAGGTTTGTCGTACTTCTCCCACTCTTCCGCGCCTGCGGTAGCCGTGAAGGCAAAGAACGCCGCCGCGGCAAGGAACATCAGTCTTCGCATAGTAAACTCCTCATCGCCTGATTATAGGTTACTTCTTCAATTCCTTGAATGTGTGGCACTGCGGGCACTGGTCCTTAGGCGGATGGCCAACCGTGCGCGGAAACTGCCCGTTCTTGCCGTGGCAGCCAAGACAGCTTGCGGGTGCGCCCGGCGCCGCGGCGATATGCTGCGGTGTGGACGGAAGGGCGGGCGCCCTGTTGCCCTTTATGCTGAGAGCCACGAGCGAACCTACCAGGACGACTGCAATTACCGGTATCAATAAATCCTTCGGTTTCATACCCCTCCTCTTTCTTTCGATTACGGTTTTCCCAACTGCGTTTAATTATTTTACAAGACGCCTTTTTATAAATTTGACGGCAATCCAGCCCGCGGCCAAGGTGAGCGCAACCATCCACAATACATCCGTCAACAGGCCCCAGTAGAGGTTGCCCGTTGCGAGCGCCCTCGAGACATTAACCGCGTGCGACAGCGGAAAGAACCACGCGAGCTGCTGTACCCAGTGCGGCATCCCGGACAACGGAAAGAATATCCCGGAGAAAAAGAACATCGGCGAAACCACGAGGCTGAAGTAGTATGCGTAATAGTCGTAAGACGGGGCGAACGCGGTTATAATCAGCCCCATGGATGCGAACATCAGCCCAACCAGCAAGTACAGCGCAGGCGAGAGCAGGAGCCAGGGAGATGACATCAGGCCGAACGCCACCAGCACCGGCAGCATCACTATAGCCGAGATGAAACCCTTCGTCGCGCCCCACATTATATCGCCCGCCGCCACTTCTTCTATGTTCACCGGCGTAACGATGATTGCATCGTAGGACTTCTGCGTGGACATCCGCGTGAACGAACCGAAGGTGCACTCGAACGACGCGGCGTTCATAGCCGTCGCGATGACGAGGCCGGGCGCGAGAAAATTGATGTACGGCATGCCCTCGACCGTCTTGACGAACCGGCCCAGCCCGAAACCGAAAGCGAGCAGGAACAGTATCGGCTCGCCGAGGCTGGCAACCATGCTCGCCTTGTAAAATTTGAGCCAGGCATCCCTGTTCCTCTGCCAGACCTTGAACGCACGCCGCCCGACTTCCGGGGGCCTCAGGAAATCCATCACTCGCGAAGCTCCCTTCCTGTGAGTTTCAGGAACACATCCTCAAGGGTGGCCTGCCTCTGCACAAACCCTTCCGAGGCGTCGGATACCCGCCTGATTAACGCGTCCCTGTCGTCGCTGTTAATAAAAAGCATGTCGCCGGAAACCTCGTAATTGAAATCCACCCCGTCGAGCTGACCGAGTATTTTATCTGGCCCCTCATCCGGGATGCGAAGCTCCACGACATAAGCCTTTACGAACTTTTGGATAAGCCGCTGCGGAGAGTCCTCGGCAAGTATCTTGCCCTCGTCCATAATCACGAGCCTGTCGCATAGCTGGTAGGCCTCGTCCATGTAATGAGTCGTCAGGACCATAGTCCTGCCCTCGCGCTGGAGGCCGCGTAACTTCTGCCATATCAGATGCCGCGCCTGCGGGTCGAGTCCGGTCGTCGGCTCGTCAAGGATTATCAGGTCCGGGTCGTTGACCAGCGCGCGCGCCACCATCAGCCTTCTCTTCATGCCGCCAGAGAGCTTCTTGATGCTCTCGTCTTTCTTCTCTGTCAGCGACACAAATTCCAGGAGTTCCATCGCACGCGCCTGCGCCTTCGCCTTCGGGATATCGAAGTAGCGGGCGTAGACTCGGAGGTTTTCTATTACGGTAAGGTCCGGGTCGAGGTTGTTCTCCTGCGGCACGACTCCGATTTTGGCCTTTACCTTGCGGGCGTCCCCAACGATATCCATGCCGAACACGGTCAGCTCGCCGCCGCTTCGCGGGCTGTAACCCTGCACCATGTTCATCGTGGTCGTCTTGCCCGCGCCGTTCGGCCCCAGGAAGCCGAAACATTCTGCGCGCTTTACTGCAAAATCTATTTCCTTTACAGCGCGGAAGCCG
>DASXVI010000013.1:0-3856 GCA_036504315.1 Nitrospirota bacterium | reverse complement strand
TGAACCCCATACATTCTCGAATAACGCCTCGGGCCGGAACCGCTGGTCGTAAACATGGAACACCACGAAAACAAGCGTGACAAGCCCGGTCACCCGCTGGAGAGTGAACAGCCAGTTGCGCGCGTAGCCGTACTGGAGCGCGTTCCACCTGCCGGTATACCAGATATAAATCCCGTAAAGCGAGTGGTATGCAAGCGGGATAAAGATAAAGAAAATCTCGATAAACAACAGGTACGGGAGCCTCCTGAGAGGCGCGACCTGCCCGTTGTAGACATCAGGCCCGAAGACGGAATACGAGTTCATGTAGAGGTGGAATACGAGGTATGCGCCGAGGGGCAAGGCCCCTGTAAAGGAGTGGAGCCTCCGCCAGAACAGGTTGTCGGTTAAGGCCATGTCGGGGTCCGCCAAAGTAATGTATGAGAGCGAATACTACGAAATTGAGAGCTTTGCCGTGCCGAACTGCCTAAATTATAACAAAAAACCGGAATATATGCAGGAAATAATCCATTTACGACAAAAAAAGGGCCGACGCGATGGCCGGCCCAGCATAAATCGAATTTGCCCTTCGCTTACTCCGCCTTCACCAGGTCTTCGAACTTCATGTCTATGCCGAGCACGCCGATGATGTCCTCCTCGAACTCCCTTATGGGGGTCGAGACCGTTAAAGCGAGCGCGCCCGTTATCTTGCTGGTGTAGAAGTTCGTCACGAATGTCTTGCCGTCCTTCATCGGGTTGATAAACCAGGTGCGGTCCGAGAAGTCCTCGTCGAGGCCGTAGTGCTCAAATGTGGCGCGGTCAACAATCTGGGTGATGTTCTTCGTGACCTTCTTGCCTTCCGTGTTGACGACATATGCGAACTGGATGAACGGGTTCTCGTCCAGAAGCTTCTGAAGCTCCGATTCGATGCCCTGCTTGTCCATCCTCTTGAAGGCCTCGTTCTCTATCACGCCTTCCACCAGATGGACGGCTATGTCCCGCGCCTTCTGCTTTATTACATCAAGGTCGGACACCAGGAACTCCGGCAGGTGCTTCTTTACCCTCTCGACCATCTCGTCGCGGCTGATGTTCGTCGTGCGGCCTGCGGCATACTGGTCCATGACCCATTTGTGTATCTTTGCGATGCCGGGGTGGCGCTTGTCCACCGCCTTGTCGCCGGAGAGGCCCAGGTGCTGGTTCGCCCAGTACGCGATGCCGGCGATGCCGGATTTGTCGGTTATGATGACGCCCATAGGCCGCTTCAGTAGCTTCGCGGTATCGAAGATGTTGTATATCTCTTCGTTCTTCATCGCCCCATCCGCGTGGATGCCCGCCGCAGTGTTGTTGAAGTCCATGCCGACAAACGGGTAGTTGGACGGGACGGCATACTTCAGCTCCTTGCGGAAATACTCGCCCATGTCGGTTATTGCGGTTGTGTCGGCGCCGTTGGTACTGCCGAGCAGAGACGCATATTCGATTACCAGCGCCTCGACAGGGGTGTTGCCGGTGCGCTCGCCAAAGCCCATAAGTGCGCCGTTCGCGCCGGAGCAGCCGTACAGCCATGCCGTAGTCGCGTTTATCAGCACCTTGTGGAAGTCGTTGTGGCCGTGCCATTCGAGAAGCTCGCTCGGCACGCCCGCATAGTGGCGGAGGTTGTAGATTATCTCCGGCACGCCCCTCGGAAGCGCCGCCCCGACATACGGCACGCCGTAACCCATCGTGTCACACGCGCGGATTTTGACGGGTATCTTCGCCTCGTCGGAGAGCTTCATAAGCTCCTGCGCGAAGGGTATCACGAAGCCGAAGAAGTCGGCGCGGGTGATGTCTTCGAAGTGGCAGCGCGGCTTGATCCCCGCGTCCAAGGCGGTCTTCACTATACCAAGGTAGTTGTCGAGCGCCTGCTTGCGCGTCCAGCCGAGCTTCAGGAAAATGTGGTAGTCCGAACATGAAGTCAGGATACCGGTCTCCTTCAGGCCCATCTCCTTCACGAGCTGGAAATCGGACTTGACGGCGCGTATCCAGCCGGTGACTTCGGGGAATCGGTAGCCGCGCTCCAGGCATAGGCGGACGGCCTCCTTGTCCTTGTCGGAATACAGGAAGAACTCGGACTGACGGATGACGCCGTTCGGGCCGGACATCCTGTGCAGGAAGTCGAATATGTTGACTATCTGCTCCGGGGTGTACGGCGCGCGCGCCTGCTGGCCGTCACGGAAGGTCGTGTCGGTGATGAATATGTCCGCCGGAAGCTCTTTGGGCACAACCCTGTCGTTGAATGGCGTCTTGGGTATCTCGCTGTAAGGGAAGTACTCGCGGAACAGGTTCGGCTCGGCTACATCCTTCAGCTCGAAACCGCAGTTCTCGCGCATGAGCTTGTGCCTGTTTGCCGTCACCCGGGCTATATCGTTCTGCTCGTCGTAATACAAATCTATTCCTCCTGCAACTCCAAAATAAAACTAATTCACGATTTCCAACTGGTTGAAGAAGTATGAAATCTCGCTCATGGCAGTCTCGGGCGCGTCCGAGCCGTGGACAATATTGGTCTCGATGCCCTTGGCAAAGTCCTTGCGGATAGTGCCCTCGGCGGCGTTGGCCGGGTTGGTCGCGCCCATAAGCTCGCGGTTCTTCGCTATTGCATCCTCGCCCTCCAGCACCATGACGACGCAGGGGCCGGACGACATGAACTCGGTAAGCGAGCCGAAGAAAGGCCTTTCGGAATGGACTGCATAGAAACCCTCGGCTTCCTTCTTGTCCATATGTATCATCTTCATCGCGGCAACCTTCAGGCCGTTGGCCTCGAACCTGCGGATTACCTCGCCTGTAACCTTCTGACGGACACCGTCCGGCTTTACTATTGAAAGGGTGCGCTCGTTAGCCATTTTATTTATTCCTCCGTTTTGTTTATTAAATTAATAAACTATCTTTATAGCATTAAAAACGAGCCTTTGTCAATGATTTTGGCCCAAGAGCCGTCGTCCTTTCAAACTAACGCGGCCGCAGGTGGTTAATTAATTTTAATCAAGCTTATTTTTCTGGTAAAATATTTCCATTACATTATTATGCTTCCATTCGAGTTTAGTACCAGGAGATCCTTGTGGGCATATCCATCCTGCATATAGACGACGACCAGGCTTCGAGCGCCTTGATACAAAGAGCGCTGTCCCGTACTTCCCCGGAAATGACCTTCCGTTGGGACGGGGACGGTTTCGCAGCCCTGGATATCCTGTCTGCCTCGAATTTCGACTGCGTCCTCTCTGATTATCAGATGCCGGGCATGAACGGCCTTGAGTTGATGAAACGCACGCGCGAACTTGGAATAGACGTGCCCTTTATATTCATTACCGGCCAGGGCAACGAGGACATTGCCCGGACCGCTTTCAAGATGGGTGCATTCGATTATTTTACAAAGGATATAGGCTTTGCGCATTTCCACAGGATTGCCAATTCGATTGGGCAGGCTGTTAAATCCAGACAGGCGGAACTTGAGCGTATAAATATCCAAAGACACCTGATAGAGAGCGAGCAACGCTTCAGGATACTTTACGAGAGAGTCCCGGTGGGCTACCAGTCCCTCGACGAAAACGGCTGCTTTATCGAGGTCAACCAGGCCTGGCTTGATATCCTCGGATATACCCGAGACCAGGTAATTGGCCGCTGGTTCGGGGATTTCATGCCCCCCGCTTCTGCGGAGATGGTCAAGATAAACTTCCCGCGCTTCAAGGCCGCCGGTGAGGTGCACGGGGTAGAGTTCGATATGGTGCGCTCCGATGGGGCGATTATCCACGCGGTCTTCGAGGGGCGCATAGGTTATGATGAAAAAGGGAACTTCAAGCAGACCCACTGCGTGCTGTCCGATATAACCGGCCGTAAAAATTACGAAAAT
>DASXVI010000012.1:0-13434 GCA_036504315.1 Nitrospirota bacterium | reverse complement strand
CTAAGGCCTATAACCGCAGCCTTCAGCAGTTCCGACTCCTCCCGGAACAGCGCCGCATCCCTGTTGGGGTTTATCAGGAGGTACTTGTACACGCCGAGGCTGTCCTTCTCCTCGACCGTCAAGCTCCTCATATTAAAGAGGTAATCCGAGGCGAAAAACAGCCCGGCCCGCCTCTCCAGAAAAAATACCTGTCCGATGATATGCCCGCCCAGCCCGAGCAGGACTTCTATGTCGAGCCCGAAAACATCTATATGCTCCAGCACCCGGAAGCCGCCGAATTCTTCGGTTTCGCCGCCCCCCGCGTAAAATCTCGGCTTATCCGGCGGACAGAACTCCGTGAAGCGGTTGACGAGCCTCGTATAAAACCCGTTCAGCCGCGAGAGCCTGCCGGTGCCTCCGAATGCGCGGTTGCCGCTCTCAAGCACCCCGACGCTGTCTCTGTGCAGGAATACCTCCGAGCCGAACTCGCGTTCGAACATCCCCGAAGTGCCCGCGTGGTCCGCGTCGGCATGTGTGACGAGTATCCTCCTGACCCGCGCGGGGTCCAGGCCCCTGTCGCGCATCAGCCTCTTTATGTCCTCGTAGTATACGCCGTATCCCGAGTCCACCAGCGCCATCTCGCCGGACTTCTCGAATATGTAGACATCCTCGCTGGTCGGCATCCTGAAGCCCAGCAGCCTGACCCCGCCGGGCAGGTCTACCGCCTCCATCTCGCGCACCGTGAAGCCGTCGCCCGTCCTGCCCCTCGCCATCGAGCCGAGCGCAAGCACCTTCTCGAACACATCAGCAGAGTCGAGGTTGTCCCCGGCCTCGGAATAAAAACCTACCAAGTCCATGTAGAGGTCCTGGGATGAATCGACGAGCGAACGGACCTCTTCGAGGTCGTCCGCGCCGATAAGGCGCGACAGCCTCAGAAAGAATTTCTCGACCGCCTTAAGGCCGATAATCCTCTCGACCGCTTCGGAGTCCGACCCACGGTACACGACCCGGTAATGGTAAGCGGAGCCGTTCAGCGCCACGAGCAGGCCGTCAGCCTCCTCGGGGCTCCCGAGGGCGATCGCGATATCGGAGGACTCCGGGTCGAAATCCTCGTTGTACAGCATGTAAAGCACATTCGCGCCGTGGCCCATCAGAAGCTCGGCAAGCGCCGCAAGCGTCCCCGGTTCGTGCGTCAGCCGTACCTTCAGCTCCAGGACGCTGTCGGGCCGGGTTACGGCGACAACATCCTTGACGGGCATCTCCGGCTCCACCGTCAGCCCCTTACCCGCGACCGCCCCTGCGAGCGCGGCCGCCTCTTCCACCGTACCGAAGTCCGCCTCGGCCACGACACGCCTGCTGTCCTGCGAGCGGTCGTAATGGAAAACGGTTATGTTGCCGCCGGAGGACGCGATGAGCGAGGCGAACGACGCAAGGGAGCCGGGTTTGTCTTCGAGGAAGGCCCTCATCTTGACCATGCCGGACATCCCGCCTAAGCGCGAGTAGATGCGTATTGAATCCATATCAAACCTCGAATGCACTTATAAAAGTGCGAAAGAAACCGGGACTGAGCATAAACTGCTTTAAGGGGATATCTTAACAGAAGGGGGAGGGAAATGGAAGAGGCCGCTTGCGCGGGTCTCGAGGTTTGCCTTATCCTCTCTGGCTGGCCGTTTCAGCGGCCTTGGTGATTTCGGCAAGCATCATGCGGGTGAGTTCTTCGAGCCTCGGGCGGCTGATGCGGAATATGAGCAGCATAGCCTTAAGGCCGGTAAATTTCTCGACGCTCACAAGGCGCACACCCCGGCCCTCCGTCTCGAACAAAAATTCGTGGTGGGCGCGGACCCCGAACTTTCCGGCCTCCCATACGACAAGCCTTAGGGGCTCCACCTTGACAAGGACGGGTTCCATATTGACGGGAAACGCGAATGGGCGTATGCAGAACCGGAAGCTGTCTCCCTGACGCAGGCGGGGAGGGCCTTCCTCAACCTCTATTATCCTGCTCCAGTCCTTCCAGCAGGCGAGGTCCACGAAGGTCTCCCAGACAGTCTCAGCCGGAGCGTCTATAAAGACGCTTTCCTCAATTACCATCCAAACCTCTCAGGCGGCAAGTTTTCCCGGCCCTTCTTTCTCCTGTGACAGCGCCTTTACGACCGCTTCTCTAAAAGGCGTCTTCTTCATCGGGATAAGCCGCTCAATCCTGTCGTCCCGGCATATCACCTCGTTCTTCATCCCCTCTATCAGCGGATGCACGACCCCCGACGGTATCGGCGTGACGAGGTCCACCCAGTAGGAGGACAGCCTCGGCGACAGAAGCGGCACGGCGACGATAAGCCTTCTGGCCAGCCCCCTGGCATCCGCATACTGCTCCATCATTATCCGGTACGTCATAATTTCCGGGCCGCCTATATCGAACCGCCCGCCTGCCGTCTCCACATTCCGAAGACAACCGTAAAGGTATCCTATCACATCGTCAACCGCGATCGGCTGTATTTTGGTGTCTACCCAGCGCGGGCATACCATCACCGGCAGCCTCTCGACCAGATAGCGCAGTATCTCGAACGACGCCCCGCCCGCACCTATTATCACGGCCGCACGGAGTATAGTGGCCTTAGCCCTCGCCGCGGCGAGTATATCCGCCACCTCGGCCCGGCTTTGCAGGTGCTTGGAGAGCCCCTTGCCTACCTCGCCGAGACCTCCCAGGTAGATTATCCTCTCAAGGGACGACCTGTCCGCCGCTAACACGAAATTTACTGCGGCGGCCTTGTCCATTGTGATAAAACGGCGGTTTTCGAGTATTGTCCTGCCGCCCATGGAGTGGACGAGGTAATAGGCCGTGCGGATGCCCCGCAATGCTTCGTCAAGACCTGCGTCTTCAGTCAGATCCCCTTTAACGACCTGTATGTCCGCGCCTCCCGGCAGCTTCCCCCGGGCCCTGTCCGGGTCGCGCGCAAGCAGGCGCATCGGCACGCCTTCGGCCGCAAGCCTGTCCACCAGCCTGTTGCCGATGAAACCCGTCCCGCCCAGCACGAGTACCCTGTCCGAGTTGCCTGTCATTTGAATAGTTTATCACGGATCTCAGAAAATCTGTCAAGCAGACCGGGACTTTCTTTCGCCGATATCCTCTATCATGGCCAGATACCCTGAGTGGCCGCCGCCTTCGTCCCTCAGGACTGAGCATACAAGCCATCCCCACGCCAGAGTGCCGTCCTTCCTTCGATACCTTCGCTCCAGACGGAAGGCATCGGCATCGCCGCAGTCCAGCTGTCCGGCATGCTTTGCCGCCTCTGCGCAATCTTCTTCCAGGTAGAGATCTTTAATATGTTTCCCGACGAGTTCCCCTCTACCATACCCGAGAAACGCCTCCAGTTTGGGGTTTGCGCACACGATTACGAGCTGCCGGTCAAATATTACAAACCCAATGGGCGCGTTCTCGAAGATCGCCTTGAAGCGCACCTCGCTCTCCACAAGCTCGACCGACCGCGAGTGCAGCAGGTTTTTAATCTGTTCCTGGAGTAGGGCCTGTTCCGGCCCGGCAGAATATTCTTTTGGTTTCTTTAACGGATTTTCGAAGTACCTGTTTTCCATCGCTATCGCTCCGGGTTGAAGATTGGGAGGGACAGAATATATGTCAATAATGTATACAAAAAGAAGTGGTATTGTCAAGGAAAAATGAGGAATACAATATATGAAGTAAAAATTTTAATACCGCATTTTGAGCAAGAACCACCTTCTCAAAAGTATTTACAGCCTTATCAATAACAATTGCGAAATTTCATTTATGGCGTTATAATTATTATAAATGGAGAGGAGTCAGGAGATTGATATGTACAGGCTTGTTTCGGTTATTTTCGTTGCAGGTCTGCTATTTACTCCAGCGACTTCATTTGCGGCCTCGGCCTATACGGGCCAATCCCAGGATGTCGCAAATGCGCCGCCCGTCGAACAGCCCCTGGTCCGTGAAGGCGATTTCGCCATAAGGCTGGTGGAGGTTCTCGATATCGGCAAAGCCGGGAGCGATCAGCAGGCCGAAGCAATCTTGACGAAGGCGGGCATATACCCGTCCAACGGCTGGATTGCCGATTACCCTGTGACGCCGGTTGTCCTTAAAGAGGTCAAGGACTCGGTCAGGGAAGCGGCGTTGTCCGGTACGATACACAAAGACGCAGGCGAAGCGGGCAAAGCCTTCGCAGCGCTGACGGCAGAACTCGGGCTCGATATCAGAAATGCGTCGGCATCCGCTCCGGAAGGCGAGTCAGCCGCTCCGCAACCGTCCGAGGTGATAAACAACTACTACTATGAAGAAGGGCCTCCGGTAGTAACCTACTACGCGCCGCCGCCCGATTATTATTACCTGTACGACTGGGTCCCGTCGCCTTTCTGGTGGGCCGACTTCTGGTTCCCGGGGTTCTTCGTACTCGGCGACTTCGACTTGGCGGTCATAGTGGATGAGCACTCCGGCAGGGCGAGGCATCACCGCCATGACGATTGGGCAGGCAGGACATGGGCAGGCAGGACAGCGGCTGCCGCCGGTACTTCGAAAGTGATTTCCAATACCGTGGCAGACCCGAAGACGAAAAGATTCTCAAGGGTAGACCCTGTTTCTTTGAGCCCTGCCGCTGTCGCAAGGACTCCGCGGAATTGGACTGAAAGGGCTTCGACCGGCGCTAGGCCGGGTCGTCCATTGGCCGCATCCAGCAGTACGGCTGCCACTGCAAGGTCGAGTGCGCAGTCCATTCTTCGGAACAGCGCACAGCGCTCGGTCAGTATTGGGCCTCGCTCAACTGAAGGCGTAGCTTCTATGCCCAGAGTCAGACGGGATGCCCCTTCGGCAAGACAGTCCGTCGCAGTGTCTGGAGAACGGAGCAGGACTTCCTCAGCGCCCACGGCCAGGTCTTCATCCGGGCCAAGGATTTCCAGCGCGCCTGAGACGAGGTCTTTCTCCGCGCCTTCGGGCGGCAACAGAAGCTTTGCCGCACCTCCCGCCCCTTCCAGGGCCGCTGGAAGGTCTGATGGCGGGTTCGGCGGCGGGTTTGGCGGACGCGGATGCGTCGGCCGCCGGTGCTAAACGGAGCGGCAACTAACCTCAAAAACCTGCGCACGGGGATGACGGATAGCCGGATATCTGTCACCCCTCCTGCGAAGGTCCGCCACGAATAAACAAGCGTGTTGAAAAACGCCCGCATTTGCCCTATACTCCCATATTCATTTTTACCAATAATTCAAGGCTGTTACAATGCCAATGCCGTTTAAGGCCTCCTTCGCGCATGACGCGGCGGGCTATTTGTATATATCTTATTGATAAGGGAACAAAAATTGCATAAAATGTGCGGCATGAAAACAAAATTTCCCGCAACCAACCTTGAATATCATATAAGCCGCACCGCCCTGGGCGAGGCCTTCATTACCGCGTCCGTAAATTCGGACGCCTCCGAGGCGGTGGAAGAGTGTTATGCCCGCTTGGCAGCCACCCTCGCGGAGGAGGGCCTGGCAATTGTCCACGAACGGCTGTTCGGGAGCCTTTCCTTCAAAGAGCAGGCGCATGCGGCAAGGAAGCGGGCGCTTCATGCCTCCGGCATTGACGGCTCCGGGCCGCTGACCTACCTGGAGGGCGGCCCCCTGTTTGGCGAGGGCTTTGCCGGGGTTATGATACACGCCGTCCCGAACGAGGCCTGCGTGCGGGAATTATCCGGCGGCGGAACGGTGCGCGGGCGCAGCTGGACGGCCGGCGGCAATATCTTTTTTATGCTTCAGGACTTGACCGGCGAGGCCGGAGAGGTTATCAGGCTTGCCGAGAGCGCCCTTAAGGAGAACGGGGCCGATTTTTGCGATGTAATAAGGACCTGGTTCTTCCTCGACGACATACTTTCGTGGTACGGGGAATTCAACCAGATCAGGAATTCGCTCTACGGAGAGTTCGGGATAATGCCCGGCGGGAGCGAAAGCAGGCTGCTCCTGCCCGCGAGCACGGGCATCGAGGGGACGGCCGTTCCCGGCTCCCGCGCGGCACTCGACTTAATCGCCGTAACCGGCCAGGGCGGGCAGTCCGTTAGGCAGATGAGCAACCCCGGCCAGATGGACGCATTCAAGTATAACTCCGCTTTCTCGCGCGGGGCTGTCATCGAATGTTCCGGCGGCAAAACAGTCTACATCTCAGGCACGGCGGCAATCGACGAACAGGGCGTAAGCCTTCATAGCGGCGATGCGAAACGCCAGATGGAATGCACATTTAAGAAGGTGCGGGCGTTGCTTGCGCAGGAAGGGGCCGGCTTAAACGACATCGCGTCGGCAACCGTTTTCCTTAAAAAGCCCGAGTATGCGCCCCTGTTCCATGAGGTACTCCGCGAGCTGAAACTCAACGGCTTCCCGTGCGTAGTGATGGTCGCGGATGTATGCCGGGACGACCTGCTTTTCGAGCTGGACGCAGTGGCAGTAATTAAAATCTGAATTCGCCCCACAAACCCCTACCCTCCCCCGCACTTTATATCGGGAGGCTGCAAGGAGATATTTTGTTTCGTCCGGGATTTATCGCCTTCCTGGTTGCCGCATTATTTACCGTTTCATATGGCGGCCTTCGCGCATCCGCGGAGGAGCCCGTCGGCGGGGATATGTACGCGGGCGCAACCGAGTGCAAGAACTGCCACGAGGCGCGCTTCGAGGTCTTCGACCACGGCATACACGGGACTTCCGGCTATTTTGATAAGAACTTCATCGGCTGCGAGTCATGCCACGGCCCCGGCGTCATGCATGTCGTAGCGGGAGGGGACAAGACCAAGATAATCGGCCCATCCACCTGGACACAGGCGCAGGCCACGGGTTTCTGCCTCAACTGCCATATCAAGACGCCGCGCCTGAAATACTGGGAGGGCAGCATCCACCAGCGGGCCGGGCTGATGTGCCACGACTGCCACAAGGTCAGCTTCTCCCGCGCCACTTTAGACAAGCTCCTGTTCAAGGGCACCAGCCAGGCCGACGCATGCCTCAGGTGCCACACCGAAATCCGCATCGCCCTCAGCCAGCGTTCGCGCCACCCGCTCCGCGATTCGAGCCGCCCCGACGCCGAGGGCAACATGGTATGCACCGACTGCCACAACCCCCACGGGACCGTCGCCGACCACCTGGTAGACGCAAACTCCATAAACGACAAGTGCTGGCAGTGCCATATGGAGAAGAAGATGCCCGTCCTGTGGGAGCACGCGCCGGTCAAGGAGAACTGTCTCAACTGCCACACTCCGCACGGGTCGAGCAACAAGAGCCTGCTCAACCAGCCGGAGTCCTTCCTGTGCTTCTCGTGCCATCCTCAGGGTCATGTCGGGAGCGTCAACAACAGGTGGGCCGTCTCGCGCGGCTGTCTGAACTGTCATTCGATGATACACGGGTCGAACAACCCGTCCGGGGTCATGCTGGGCCAATAGTGAAAACAACTCTCGCAACCATAGCTTTTATATTATTGCTTGCGTCTCCCGCGATGGCCGTCGTGCAGATGTTCGACGGTACGGCTACGGCCGACTTCTCCGGCGAGCTTGGCCTTCAGCAGAAGCGGGTTGCAGGCGAGCGTCCCTCGCAGTTCACGGCCTACCGCGACCTCCCTAACGGGTTTGCCTGGGGGGCCTTCCATTTCTATGCCGAGTCGAACGACCCGGAGCAGCCGTATTACCTCAAGCTCTTCGGGAGGGACCTGCTTCAGGACGACCAGATCCTTGGGATGGAGGCGGGCCTGCGCGGAGATTTCCGGCTGCGGCTCGGATATAAAGAGACCCCTAGGCTATACTCGACCGGCAACCACTTCCTTGAGCGGTACACGGGCAACGGCCGTTATGTTATCGACCCGAACATACCCCAAACACTCCAGGGGTTCCCAGACCCGGCAGGCTCTGCCGTCCTGCCCTTGACCGACGATGCCGCCTTCCGCAATTCGCTCGCGAACTTCCTGAAGGGCGCACAGGGCATAAACCTGCGCATCGACCGGAAGACCTCGACGGCGGAGCTGATAAAGCGCATAAACGACTCGCTGTCGTTCAGGCTCAACTACCAGCACGACGACAAGGAAGGCACCAAGCTTGCCGGGTTCGGGGCATTCGACAGGAACTTCGTGACGGCAACGAACTTTGAGCAGTTCAGGGCCGTCCTGTTCGAGCTGCCGGAGCGTGTCGACTACCATACAGACATCCTGCGCGCAGGGCTGGATTTCACGCGGGATAATGGGTTAGTCCAGCTTACCTACGAGTTCCAGAACTTTGCCAACGGCATCGACACCCTGCGCTGGGACAACCCTTTCCGCGCCACGGACCGAACCGCCGGGAGCCCCGCCGACCCCAACCTCTTCGGGCTGGTTACGGCGCACGGGCTGATGGACCTGCCGCCGGGCGGCCACAGCCACATCGGCACCCTATCCGGGACCTGGATGCTCCCTCCGTGGAAGTCGCGGCTCACATGGACTTTATCCGGCGGGGGAACCTGGCAGGACGACAGGTTTGCGCCGTTCACGCAGAATTCCGTAATGACTGCGTCGAACCTGCCCGGACTGCCGCTCGTTCCCTCGCTCACGCCGGATGGCGGGTCGCTCAAGGCGGAGGTGCTCAATTTTACCCAGAACTACCAGCTCGCGATGCACCCTTCCGAGGCGCTGTCGCTGACCGCAAAATACCGTTACTATTACTACGACAACAAGACCCCGCACCTGCTATTTCCGGGGTACGCGGGCAACGGCGACTCGGAGTGGCTGGCAGGCTTAATCAAGACCACCGCGCCTTCGTATCTAAGGCAGAACGGGGACCTCGACGCGGAGTACATGATAAACCGCCAGTTCTCCGCAAGGGCAAACATCGGCTGGGAGCGGTGGCGGAGGTGGGAGCGGGACGAGCCTGTCACGGACGAGCGGAAGCTCGGAGCCGGGCTTACGGTCAAGCCCGTGAAATGGGCCAAGCTCCTTGTAGACTACAAATTCGGCAGGCGGGACGCGGGGCCGTATGACGCCCGCATGAATATCGGGCCAAGCTTAATACTTGGCGAGCAGACCGCGAGGCAGTCCGACCTTGACGGCTGCACCCGGCACACGGCGGAAACCAGCCTTATCATGAGCCCGACGAAGAACATAGATATTAGGGCGAACGGCTCGTTGACCTACGACGGCTACGATACCTCCCGGCTGGGCCTGAGACGCCGTCGCGGCTGGCTTGCGGGCACGCAGGTCTCTTTCATCCCGGCAGACCCCGTCACCCTGACCGCCGGTTACTCGCGCAACGAGAACCGCTCGCTCTTCCACGGAGGGGACGCAAAAAGCGCGGCCGCGCCCGGCGGGCCGTTTTTTCAGGACCAGAACTTCATCTACACGAAGATGCGGGACAAATCCGAGAACTACTCCCTCGGCGCAAGCGGCTATATAATCCGAGGCGTCCTGACATACGATGTTTCCTGCAACTATACGAGGGGGGCGGTAACCGCCAAACCCTTCAACCCGAATTTCCCGGACATAAACGGCGCGGCAGCGCTCCCAATAGAGAATACCCGCGTAGCCACGCACAGCGCAAAGGCTGGACTATTCTGGCAGCTGAGCAAAAATCTTTCTCTGAACTTCCGGTATCTCTTCGAGAAGTTCAATGTCGCCGACCCGGCATGGGATGCCCTCGGCAACCAGATTTCCCCGCTGTACCAGGACGGTTCGTTGTATATCGAGGACAGCCGCGCGCTCCTTTTGAACAGCCGGTACTCCGACTACACCGCACACGCAGGCTCTGTTACTCTGAGTTACAGCTTCTAACCTGTTTATTTCCGCGATAACTCCGGCAACGCTGCCTGCGCTATGTAATTGACGCGTTCAGGATAACATACCCTCCCGCCGTCCTGATTTATCTTCTGCTCTCTATCGTACACCTTACCTGCCTCAGTATCGGCACAAATACGGGGTCCACCTTCGCAAGCTCGCTTAGTATATAGCACTCTATCGCGTGGTTGTCGGTCAGGAGCAGGCCTTTCGGCAGGTTCTTCTGCTGGACCTCGGCCCTGCCCATCGACATATGCCCGCCCGCGCTCCCGATATGGTCGAACGCCGCGCGCGCAAGCTTGCCCGCATCCATCTTCAGCCCGTCGTTTCGGAACACCACTATAAGCGTGTCGCCGACAATGCCCGTAACCAGCGCCCAGCCCACCTGCTCGACGCGGATAAAGAAGTCCGCCACCTGCACGCATACGTCCGAATACGGCACCGGGCCCAGGTGCGCATACATCACGCCCTTTATAAACTTTCGGCGCACAAGCGCAATCGAGAAATAGTCGAGCGTCTCCCGCGAGAACTGCGAGAACTCGATGAGCTTTACGATGTCCCTGTCGGTCTTCTTGCGAAGCCAGCGCAGGGCCTCGATATCGCCGTGCGAGAGCTCGTTCATGAAATTGCGGGAGTCCGTCTTGATGCCGTACAATAGCGCGCTCGCAAGCCTCTTGGTGAGCCTGACACGACCTGCCTGAAGGTACTCCGACATTATCGAAGAGGTTGACTGGTACTCCGGCCTGATATCAGCAAACTTCACGCCGTAATCAAGGTGCGGCGGATGGTGGTCTATAATAATATCAACGCGCGGAAGTTTGAAGTCCTTGAAGAACTGGGGCTGGGCGTCCACAAGGGCTATCAGGTCTGCATTCTTGGCCTGCCCCTCGTCAACGGGTTCTGCCGGGATATTCAACTGCCGTATCATCGAGGCGTTTTCAGGCCGCCCGATTGCGCCTGTATAGCCGATGAACACCTTGCGGGAATCGTTCTCCACCAGCACTTTGAGTGCGATGGCGCTTGCAAGGGCGTCCGGGTCGGGGTTCCCATAGATTATGACCCCGATGTTCTTTGCGCGCTCACAGGCCGATTTCAGCCCTTTAAGCATTTCCTGCTTATCGTGCCTGACGGCATCTTGCTTTTTATCAGCCATATTTTATTAATAACATATATTTACGGTTTCGACCGGATATTTTTTTTATAAAGTCCCTTGAAAGAATCCAATCTGCCTGTAATAATTCCTATATGAACCACAACAGAGGGGGTAAACAATGGATACGGCGTTATTGTCGAGAATCCAGTTCGGGCTGACAGCGGGGTTTCATTTTATATTCCCGCCGCTCACCATCGGGCTGGCATGGCTGATTTTCTATTTCAAGTCGATGTATCTGAAGACCGGGAACGAGGATTACTGGAAGATTTCCCGGTTCTGGACAAAGCTCTTCGCGATAGGCTTTGTGATAGGCGTCGCAACCGGCATCCCGATGGAGTTCCAGTTCGGGACCAACTGGTCGTCGTATGCCCGGTATGTCGGGGATGTATTCGGCGCGCCTCTTGCGGCGGAGGTCATATTTTCATTCTTCCTTGAATCGTTCTTTTTAGCCATCCTGGTTTTCGGCGCGGACAAGGTCTCGAAGAAGGCGCAGTGGTTCGCGGCCCTGATGGTCGCCTTCGGCTCGACGCTTTCCGCGTTCTGGATAATAGTCGCGGGCTCGTGGATGCAGACCCCGGCGGGATTTGAGATAATCAACGGACGCGCGCAGCTCATGGACTTCCAGGCCGCGCTGTTCAACCCTTCGGTCGGCGAACGGTTCACGCATGTGATTACCGCTGCCCTGACCTCCGGCGCGTTCTATATGATGGGCATCTCCGCATTGTTCATGCTTAGGAGGCGCAACCTCGCCTTCGCAAAGAAGTCGATGTCGGCGGCTCTTGTCGTAGCCGCAATAACCTCGCTCCTCCAGATACCCATCGGACACGCCCATGCGGTCGAGGTCGCGAAGCTACAGCCGGTGAAGCTGGCCGCATTCGAAGGGCGTTACACCACTACCGCAGGCGCGCCGCTCTGCCTGTTCGGCTTCCCGAGCAAGGACGAGCAGTGCATCAAGGGCGCGGTCGAGGTCCCGAAGCTCCTCAGCATCCTGATATACGGCGACCCCAACATGGTAGTCGCGGGGCTCGACTCCGTGCCGGAGAGCGAGAGGCCGCCCGTGGCGCTCACATTCTTTACCTTCCGCGGCATGGCCGGACTTGGCACATACATGCTGGCGTTGTGTGCGTTAGGAATTTTCCTGATGGCGCGCGGGACCCTCACCGAGAGCACGCTGTTCCAGAGGCTCGCGCTCTACTCCATACCCGTCCCGCTCCTTGCCAACGAGTTTGGCTGGATGTCTGCCGAGATTGGCCGCCAGCCCTGGATCGTGCAGGGGCTTATGAGGACCGACCAGGCGTTCTCCAAGGTAGTCCCGGCCGGGCAGGTTTTGTTTTCGATTATTTTAATCTCGGTAATTTACGCATTCCTGTTTGTGCTGTGGGTCTATTTTATCAGGCAGGCTGTCGAAGCCGGCCCGGAATCTCTGTCCGGTGAGGCTTCAGGAAAGGAGGCCATATAATGTCGCTCATATTCCTTCAGACGGCCTGGTTCATTCTTATCGGCGTCCTGATTGCAGGCTACGCGGTGCTCGACGGCTTCGACCTGGGCGTCGGCAGCCTCTACCTCTTCACGAAGGACGACACCCAGCGCGCAGTGATGCGAAATTCAATCGCCCCCTTCTGGGACGGCAACGAGGTTTGGCTGCTTACCGGCGGCGGCGCGATATTCGCCGCGTTCCCGGAAGTATACGCCACGGTGTTCAGCGGGTTCTATTTGGCCCTGATACTTCTCCTTGCGGCCCTGATATTTCGCGGGACTTCGATTGAGTTTCGGGGCAAGGTCGAGAAGCCAGGCCACAAGAAGTTCTTCGATGTCGCAATATTCATGGGCAGCATACTCCCGCCGGTCCTGCTCGGCGTGGCCTTCGGCAACATCATGCGCGGCATCCCGGTGGACGCGGCAAAGGAATTCTCTGGCACCTTCTTCACCCTGCTGAACCCGTACGCGGTGCTTGTCGGTCTTGTCAGCCTTGTAATGTTCTGGATGCACGGCGGGATATATCTGGCGATGAAGTCCGAGGGCCTGCTTCAGGACAAGGCGAAGGGCTGGGCGCTGAGGTCGTGGACGGCTTTCACGGTGCTGTATGCCGCCGCCATCGCCGCTTCGTTCTTCTTTGCGAAGGCGAGGATGGACGCGTTTATCTCAAGCCCGGCAGGTTGGGCGTTTGGGGCGGTCGCGGTTTTGGGGCTTTTCAGCATCCGGTGTGCGGTCAAGGCGGGTAACTTCGGCAGGGCGTTCATCTACTCGTCGCTCACGATAATAGGCGTGATAGGAGCGGCGGCGGCAGGGCTGTTCCCGAACCTCGTGCCGTCCACCTATGGAGACGAGTTCAGCCTGACGGTTATGAACTCGTCCTCGTCCCAGTTGACCCTTTCGGTAATGCTCCTGCTTGCGGGCATCGGCGTGCCCATCATGCTCGTCTATTCTATTTACATCTACCGCGCCTTCCGGGGGAAGGTTTCTGCTTCCGAAGAAGGCTACTAAGAGGGAAACCCCATTTCACCTCTTCATTAACACTTGAACTACTTTCAGGAGGGCCTTC
>DASXVI010000011.1:0-5829 GCA_036504315.1 Nitrospirota bacterium | reverse complement strand
ACGGTTTCTCGCGCTCAATCGCTATTACGGTCTCGACGCCCTCTTTTGTGCAGACGGTTTCGTAACCGGCCTCGGAGAGTATGTCCTCAATAAGCTTTAAAATCGCGTCACCGTCGTGGGCGACGACTATCTTTTTATTGTCCAACCGCCACTTCTCACGGGCGGGCTTGCGCTCCTCCGGCCTGAATGCCGGGGCCTGCGGCTGCGGCGGGGCCTGGACCGGCTCGGGCGCCTGTGGCGGGGCGACAGGAGGTTCCGGGGGCCTTGGGGCCTGGACCGGCTCGGGCTGAGCGGCCTGGGGCGGAAAAACCGTAAAAATATTGGCGCATTTAGGGCATTTCAGCTTTGAGCCTGTGTCCTTGATCCTGGTCTCGTCCACCTTCAGCTTTACGCCGCAATTCTCGCAAGAAACGATCATGGTCCCTCCGGTTATACAGAAAACTATCGGCCCCGCCTAATCCCTGCCCGGCCTCAATACCACGAGTGAGTAGGCTTCGAAGTATTTGTTCGCCGCCCTTACTATATCGGGGCTGCCGATGCGCTCAAGCTGCGTTATTGTACTCGCACTGAAATCCGGCCCAAGCCCCATTAGCCCGCCAAGGCCCTGATGCCAGGCCCTGTCCTCTACGGTCTCCCGTTCGAGGTCAAAGCAGCCGACCGCCCGGCCCTTTGCGCGGGCAAGGTCTTCGGCGCTTATCGAGCCGTTTTTGATGGCAGTAACAGACCTGATAAAGCCGTCCACCGACGCGTCTATTCCGCTTTTATCGGATATTGCGTAAAAAATGATTTTAGAGCCTTCCGGCGCGAAACCCATACTTCCGCCCAGCGAGTATGCAAGCTGGTTTTCCTGGCGAAGGCTCCTGAATATAGACGAACCCATGCCGTCCACAAGCAAAGCCTGCACTACCCTCATCGCAGCGTAGTCCGGCGAGGAAGGAGGGGGTGCCTGAAAACCTATTACGGCAGCCGACCTGCTTTCCTTCGGCGAGCCATCCTGATAAAACCTGCCGGCAACGAATGTAGGTTGAGCAGCCGCCTGAACCAGTACTGCAGGCCCTTCGGCCTTCAGGCCCTGAAAAGATTCCGAGAGCATCATGACGGCGGTCTGCGGGCCGAACTTGCCGCACATCGAGATATACATGTTCTCCGGCCTGTAAAAGTTTCTTTTCCATGCCAGGAGGTCGGATGATGCCAATTTCGAGAGTGCCGCCTCGCTGCCGTAAAAATCACGCCAGCGGCCGCCGGTCGATTTTTCGAGGAACAGCCTAAGCGCCTTCTCCTCGATAACATCGCCACGCCAGTCCCTCTCGGCAAGAAGCGATAGCCGCTCGACCGAAAGCGCACCCTCCTGCAGGTCCCGGGTTTCAAAAATATCCGACAGGGCCTTCAGCGCGGCCTGAAAGTTCTTCGCCGGGGCCGTCAACACGAAGCAGGTATACTCCTCGCCGACCCTTGCGGTAACGCGGCCGCCCAGCTGCTCTATCTTTACCGGGGCGCATACCTTGCCGTTCGGGTAGCAGGACAGGAGCGCATTCGCAAGCAGTCCGGAAATTCCGGATTTGTCCGAAGGCTCGTATGCCGGCCCGGACTTTATGAACAGGCACGCAGAGGCAAGCTCGCCTTCGCCCTGCTGGTAAATATACCGCAGCCCGTTATCGAGTTTGCCTTCAGAAGGCTTTGGCCCCTGCGCAAAGGCCGCTGACGGGGCGAGCATGGTCGTGAATATAAAAGCGGCAATTAGGGCCGCAAACCTGGCCGGCATCCTGTTTCCCTATTCTGTCGTCACAAAGACGTTTTTTTCGACGGCCTTCAGTTTCTTTGCCATGGCCTGGGCATTTTCCTTTGTATCGAAACTGCCTACATGGATTTTGTATACCGGCTGGCCCTTCTTGTTATCCGTCAGCACGCGGGCCTCAAAGCCTTTGGCCGTGAGTTTGTCGGCCCTGGCCCTCGCGGTGCCCTTTTCTTTATATGCGCCGGCCTGTACGGTGTATTTGCCCGATGCGGCCTGCGTGGCTTTATCTTTTGGATCCTTTGGCTTCTCTTTCGTGAGAGGCGCGGCCTTGTCGCCCTTTGCCGTCAAGGTCTTGGGGAAGGTCAGTTTCGCGTTTTCGGCGGCTTTAAGTTTCGCGTCCTCTTTGGCGTTGGCGTCTGCCGGTTTCGTTTCGCTAACGGTCGCCGCCGCAACAGTCGTGACAGGCTTAAGCACCGGCGGCGCTATAGCCGCGGGTACCGGGGCCGGAACAGCGGCCGGGCTGACCTTCACCTGAGCGATACTATCACCGGCGCCCGACTTCTTCCGCTCCCACTGCATACCGAGGGAGATTCCCAGAGTGAATACGAGCGCGATTATCCCTACAGCCCCCAGCAGTAAAAGCCCGAGCTGACGCGCATCGAACGAGAAATCGTACCTCTCTTTTATCCTGCCGATGTCTTTCAAGCCAAACCCTCTTCCGGCCAAAACCTCGGTCGGCGAAAACTCAACCGGTTATAAACATTGCGTCGTCGTAACTGTAAAACCTGTATTTATTTTTAATGGCTTCCGCGTAGGCGGACATGATGTTTTCCTTGCCCGCAAGAGCACATATTAGCATAATAAGCGTGGATTTGGGAAGGTGAAAATTGGTCACGAGGCAGTCCACGGCCTGGAAGCGGTAACCGGGATAAATGAATATTCTGGTGCTCCCGGAGCCATCGCGGACCCGCCCGTTTTCCGAGGCGGACTCGACGGCCCGGGCGCTCGTCGTCCCTACGCAGACCACCCGCCTGCCATCGGATTTGGCGGCATTTATCGCGTCGGCCGTCTGCTTCGGGATATCGTACTCTTCCTCCTGCATTTCATGCCGCTCGACGACTTCCACGCGGACGGGCATAAAGGTGCCTATGCCAACATGAAGGGTTACTGGGGCGATTATCACACCTGATTGCCTAATGGTTTCAAGGAGTTCCGGGGTAAAATGGAGGCCTGCGGTTGGGGCGGCCACGGCCCCCCGCTTGGATGCGTACACCGTCTGGTAGCGCTCACGGTCGGCCGATTCGTCCCGCACAGACTGGTCAATATAAGGCGGCAGCGGCATCCGGCCGAGCCTTTCTATAAGTTCGTCGAGGCTTCCGTCGCAGATAAACCGCAGCAGTTTTTTGCCTCCGCCAAGCTCGCCTGCAACCTCGGCGGACAGGCTATCGTCGAACTCGATAACTGTTCCGGGCGGGTTCTTGCCCTTCATAAGGGCCTCGTACCGGCAACCGCCCAGGTCCTTCAGCAGCAGCGCCTCGACCCTGCCGCCGGTCCCGCGCTTCGTGCCGTTAAGCCTTGCAGGGAAAACCTTCGTGTCGTTTATTACCAGCACATCGCCCGCCCTGAGAAGACCGGGCAGACCGGAGAAAGTCCCGTGGCCCAATTCGCCGGTAGCGCGGTTTACGGTCATCAGTCGGGAAGCGGCCCGTTCCGGGGCCGGGGACTGCGCTATCAGTCCGGCGGGAAGTTCAAAATCGAATTCGTCAACCAGCATTTATTGCACCTTGTCGGAAACCTTTGAGACTTCGGTCCCGGGATAATAATATTCGAGTATCTCGCGGTAGGTCTTGCCCTGTTCGGCCATCTTCTTTGCGCCCCATTGGCACAGGCCTACCCCGTGGCCGGAGCCCCTGCCGTTGAATACGAACTTGCCGTCGCGCTTCTGGATGTCGAACATCGTGCTGGGGAGCTTCGAGTAGCCTACAAGCCTCCTGAAATCCAGCCCTTTGATATTTATGCCGCCAGCTCCGGCGTTTAGCTTCATGGTTTTTACCCGGCCCGATTTAGTCCTCTCAAGCACCTTGATACCGGACAGCCCGTCCACCGGAAACCCGCCGGAGCGCACGGCCCGCTCAATCTCTGACGCGGAGAAGGCCCGCTCCCATTTGCCGTAGGGCGAGTCGGAGCAGTTCCAGCAGTCCCGCGCCTGCAGGAAGGAATATTTCCTATTCCAAATCTCGCTTGCGTCCTCGGTCGAGCCGCCGCAGGTGGAATGGTACACCGTCTCGATTACATCCCCGCCGTAGGTCAGGACTTCGCCCGCCGTATCCGTTGTAGCTTGGGCCGGGCCGGGCTTTGCCTTAGCGTAGCCGGTGAACATCTGCGAGTTTACCGTTGCGCAGAGGTCGTATCCATCGCACCCGCCGCGCGCCTTGCGGAACAGCACATATGTCCGGGCGATAACGGCCTGCGCCTTCAAGGCCTCGGAAGGCCATTTCGAGCCCATTTCCTCGCCCACCACCGACGCGACATAGGACTCAAGGTCAAGCTCGTTTATTATCCTGAACCTTCCCCTGGCGGTCTTTACTACCTCTATCAGCCCGGTCAGGGCGTACTCGTTCATATTGACGGCCGCATCCCCCGCGCGTATCTTTACACCGCCGTCCGGGAAATTGCCCTCGTCCAGTTTTATCTTTGCGCCGCGCGAAGAGCCGGATGTACCGCTCATGCCCGCGTCGTCTTTTACCTCGTAGTCATCTGGAATATTAAGGGTAACGGAGGGCAGGTCGTCGAACACGAGGACGCGCACGGTCTCCTGCGCGCGGGACGGCAGCGGCAGGGATATGGCCAATATTATTCCGGCTATTATTATAAACTTGCCTATGCCGGTCATATAACCTCCGTCAGCGCCCCAGGGTCAACCCTTCGAGTACCTTCATCTGTTCAGGCTGGCCGAGCGCAATCAGGCAGTCGTTGGCCTCCAGTATCGAATCCGGGTCGGGGTTAAACTCCATATTTCCCGACGACCGCTTGATAGCAACTACGATGATGCCCAAATCCAGCCTGATGCCGCTGTCCTTCAGGGCAACGCCCGCAAGCTTCGAGCCGGGACAGATAGTAACCTCCTCCAGCCTCAATTCGAGGTTCTCGGATTTGGTCGCAAATTCGAGGAAGTCCACGACCGCCGGACGCAGGACCGCCTGGGCCATCCTGTCCGCGCCGATGAGGTACGGAGATATGACCTTGCTTGCTCCAGCCCGGATGAGCTTCTTCTCAGAGCCGTCCTCGCCGGAGCGCGCGACAATGAAAAGCTCCGGGTTCAGTCCTCTGGCGGTCAGGACGATATAGAGGTTGTCCGCGTCGGTCGAGACAACGGTGATAAGGCCCTTTGCCCTCATTACCCCGGCTTCGAGCAGCACATCGTCCTTGTCGGCGTCTCCCTGGATTATCAGGTATTTGTCCCAGTCCGTCTCGGAGATATACGAAGAATTCTTTTCGATTACTACGAACGGCACAGGCTTGCTCGCAAGCTCCTTCGCAATCAGCCGCCCCATCCTGCCGAAGCCGCATACAATATAATGGTCCTTGAGCTGCTTTATCTTCTGCTCCACCTTCCGCCTCCCGAATATCTCCGTCAATTCGCCTTCCAGCATCAGCCGCGTAGCGTTCCTGATGGAATATGCCACGGTGCCCACGCCGAATACAATAAGAAACATCGTAAAAATTTCGCCGTCATGGGTGAGCGAATGCGCCCCGCCATAACCTATGGTCGTCAGCATTATCAGGGTCATGTAAAGCGAATCGACGAAGTCCCAGCCCTCAACCATCGAGTAGCCAATTGTGCCGGCAACAATAACAAGGACTATCAGAAGCAGGGACAACCAGAACATCTTTGCGGTATTTAAATCATTTATCTTTTTCAATTCCATCAAGTCTGCCTTTTGAGAGCCCGAGTTCCTGAAGCCTTGTTAGAATCCATGTCGCCTTCCATAGCCCGTCACAATTCCAGATGACGACCCGTTACGCCTCAGCCTTCCCAGACGACCTTGCCCATCTCGGAGGTGTCGTAGCCGCCCAGCCCCTCGACGGCCTTC
>DASXVI010000010.1:0-6887 GCA_036504315.1 Nitrospirota bacterium | reverse complement strand
ACTGCGGCCTGATGTTCCCCGACGAGGAGATGCTGGGCGTAGACATCGTCATTCCGGACTTTACATACCTCCTGGAGAACCGCCACAAGCTTCGCGGCATTGTCATCACGCACGGGCATGAGGACCACACCGGCGCGCTTCCATACCTCCTGCGCGACCTGAAGGTTCCGGTATACGGGACGAGGCTCACGCTCGGGTTTATCCACGAAAAACTCGTCGAGCACGATCTGGCCGGCAAGGTGGAGCTGATACCCGTCAAGCCGCGGGACATCATAAAGCTCGGCGTATTCACGGTCGAGTTCATACGCGTCACCCACAGCATCGTGGACGGCGTCGGCCTTGGCATACGCACGCCGGTCGGCAACATCGTCCATACCGGCGACTTCAAGATTGACCCGACTCCGGTGGACGGGGAGCTACTCGATTTCAACCTGTTCACGCAGTACGGCCGCGAGGGAGTCGAGCTTCTTCTGTCGGACTCGACAAACGCGACCGTAGGCGGCTTCACATTCTCGGAGAAGGAAGTGCGCCGCGCTTTCGAGGATATATTCTACAAGGCGAAAAAAAGGATAATCATAGCCTCGTTCGCATCGAACATCCACCGCATCCAGCAGGCGATGGAAGTGGCGGAGATGTTCGGCCGGAAGGTGATACTAAACGGCAGGAGCATGATAGACAACGCCCGCATAGCGACGGAACTCGGGTATCTGAAAATTCCCGACGGAATGATGGCGCGGCTCGAAGACTTAAAGGACATCCCCGACGACAAGGTAGTGATTATCACTACCGGAAGCCAGGGCGAGCCTATGTCCGCGATGAACCGCATAGCGATGAACGAGCACAAGCAGATACGCATTTCTCCGGGCGACACCGTCATAATATCGGCCAAGGCGATACCGGGCAACGAGCGGCCGATATCCCGCATCATCAACCACCTCTTCATGCGCGGCGCGGAGGTAATCTACGAGAAGACCTCCGAGGTCCATGTCTCGGGCCACGCCAGCAAGGAAGAGCTGAAGCTGATGCTGAATATTGTCAGGCCGAAATACTTCATACCCGTACACGGAGAGTACCGCCACCTGATATCCCACGCGAACCTCGCGAAGAAGGTCGGCATACCCGACGAGAACATCTTCGTGCTGAAAGACGGCGACATAGTCGAGCTGTCCGAGGGCGGCGCGATGAAGGGCGGGTATGTGCAGGCGGGCCGGGTCTTCATAGACGGCAAGGGCATCGGGGATGTGGGCGACGAGGTCCTGCGCGACAGGATGCGTCTTGCCAACGACGGCATCGTGATAGTCATCCTGACGGTCGAGAAGCTCACCGGAAAGATTGTTTCCGGGCCGGACATCGTATCGCGCGGGTTTGTGTTCGAGGACGCCTCGCAGGAGCTTATGGCCGAGGCAAAGGACCTCCTTCAGGATGTACTTCTGACCATGACGCCCGAGACGAAATCCGAAATACCGCTCGTACAGCAGGGCATGCGCTCGGCCCTTAAAAAATTCATAAAAAAGAGGATGGACCGCCTGCCGATGATACTGCCGGTGGTCATAGAAATCTGACCGTTGCCAGCGGGAACACGGGCTGGGGTCTGTTATACTTTAAACTCTGGAGGGCTGTTTGATGGCCGATGATATTTTGGAGATTTCCGGGATAAAATTTACATCGAGGCTGTGGGTCGGCACGGGCAAATACGCATCATTCGCTCAGACGAAAGAGGCCGTCGAGGCCTCGGGCGCGGATGTCGTCACGGTCGCCGTCCGCCGCACGAACATAACGGACAAAAACTCCGAGAACCTGCTCGATTATATCGACCCGAAGAAGTACAAGATACTGCCGAACACGGCGGGCTGCTTCAACGCCGAGGACGCGATGCGCTATGCGCGGCTTGCGCGCGCGGCCGGGATATCCGACATGGTCAAGCTCGAAGTCCTGGGTGACGAGAAGACGCTGTTTCCCGACAACGAGGCCCTGCTCTTCTGCACGAAGGAACTCGTCAAGGAAGGCTTCATCGTGTTCCCGTACACGAGCGACGACCCGATAATGTGCCGAAAGCTCGCGGACGCGGGCGCCGCCGCCGTGATGCCGCTCGCCGCGCCGATAGGCTCGGGGCTCGGCATACGCAACCCGTACAACCTGAAGATAATACTTGAGACAATCAAGGTCCCGGTTATCGTTGACGCGGGCGTGGGCACGGCGTCGGATGCGGCGATCGCTATGGAACTCGGCTGCGACGCGGTGCTGATGAACACGGCGATAGCGGGCGCGAAGGACCCGATTGCCATGGCTCGCGCGATGAAGCTGGGTGTCGAGGCAGGCCGCCTTGCATACAAGGCCGGAAGGATACCGAAGAAACTCTACGCGACCGCGTCCAGCCCTCTGGAAGGCATGCTGTTATAAAGGTTGTCATGGAATTTTGCTTTTACTTAATAACCGACAGGAAATCGACGGCGGGCGAGCACAGCATCGACTATGTGCTCCAGGACGCATTCGAGGCCGGTGTGCGCGGGGTGCTCCTGCGCGAGAGGGACCTGCCTGACCGCGACCTGATTGCGCTCGCCGGGCGGATACGCGACCTCTCGCATAAGTACAATGCGCGGATGCTCGTAAGCGGCCGCGTGGATGTCGCAATAGCGGTGGGAGCGGACGGCCTGCACCTGACTTCGAGGAGCCTGCCCGCGAATGCCGCAAGGAAGCTCGTCGGAAAGGACAAATATATTGCGGTCTCGACCCACTCGCTTGCGGAGGCGAAGCGGGCGGAGGCCGAAGGCGCCAATTTCATAACCTACGGGCCAGTATACTATACATCGTCGAAGGCGCAGTACGGCCCACCGGTCGGGCTTGAGAACCTGGCCCAGGTCTGCGGGCAGGTAAATATCCCGGTCTTCGCGCTTGGCGGCGTGACGGAAGAGAACGCGCTCGATGCGATGGACGCGGGCGCATACGGTGTCGCAGTCATATCGGCAGTTATCGGCGCGGAATACCCTGCAGCCGCGGCCGCTGGAATAATCAACAAGATACGATGCTACAAAATAGGAAGGTTGGTCTGATGACCCAGATTATCGAGGCAAGAAAAGGCAACATCACCACCGAAATGCGTGCAGCGGCAATGGCCGAGGGCCTGTCGTTCGAGTTCGTCCAGAAGGGCGTGGCGGAGGGCACCATCACGCTGTGCAAGAACAGGGTGCACAACATCTCGCCGCTCGCGGTCGGCAAGGGCACGAGCACGAAGATAAACGCGAACATCGGGACCTCGAAGGACAACTGCGACATCGACCTCGAGCTTGCAAAGCTCGCGGCGGCGATAGAGCTGGGCGCGGACGCCGTCATGGACCTCTCGACCGGCGGCCCGATAAAGGAGATACGCGCAAGATTGATGGAGGCGTCCACCGTCGCCGTCGGCACTGTGCCTATTTACCAGGCGGCGGTCGAGGCTGCGGAGTCGCGCGGGGCGCTTGTCTCAATGACAGGCGACGACCTCTTCCGCGTGATAGAGGAGCAGGCAGCCCAGGGAGTCGACTTCGTCACGGTCCACTGCGGCGTTACTCTCGAATCCGTCGCCCGCCTGAAGAAGGAAGGCCGCATCCTCGATGTCGTCTCGCGCGGAGGCGCGTTCATGGTCGAGTGGATGGTATACCACGGCAAGCAGAACCCGCTTTATGCCGACTACGGCAGGCTGCTCGAAATTGCAAAGAAGTACGACCTCGTCCTGTCTCTCGGCGACGGCCTGCGGCCCGGATGCCTTGCGGACGCGACCGACCGCGCCCAGATTACCGAGCTTATCACGCTTGGCGAGCTGACGGAAATCGCATGGGCCGACGGCGTGCAGGTTATGATAGAGGGGCCGGGCCATGTGCCGTTAAACCAGGTCGAGACGAACATAAAGATACAGAAGGAGCTTTGCAAGGGCGCGCCGTTCTATGTACTCGGGCCGCTGGTGACGGACATAGCTCCGGGCTACGACCACATCACCGCCGCAATCGGCGGGGCGGTCGCGGGCATGGCGGGCGCGGACTTCCTGTGCTATGTCACCCCGGCGGAGCACCTTCGCCTCCCGACCCTCGACGATGTGAAAGAGGGCGTAATTGCGACGAAGATTGCGGCGCACGCGGCCGATGTCGCAAAGGGCGTCCCCGGCGCAATTGAGAAGGACATCCGCATGGCGAAGGCGCGCAAGGCGCTCGACTGGGAGGGGCAGATCGCTTTGTCGGTAAACCCGGAGAAGGCGCGCGCGATGCACACCCCCGGCAAGGGCGACGGCTCGGACGCGTGCACGATGTGCGGCGAGTTCTGCGCGATAAAACATGTAAAGGAATACTTCAAGAAGGATTAAGGGCGGCGCATCAAGGGTGGTGCAGCGGTCTTGCCGACAAAGGGGCGCAATTCTTCGGGGCGTCAGCCGAAGGCGGGCCCTTAATATTGCGGCCCGGCTGGCGGGATGACCGCAAGCCAAAAACTAAGAAGGGCCGACACGATGGTACGGCCCCTACAATAGGTGGGAAGAGCATGAAATTATTTTCAGCTATTTTATTTTGCATTATTTTTTCCTCTCCCGCATTTGCACTGACTCCTCAGGAGGCGGCGCAGAGGCTTCAGGACAGCTACGACAAGACGCGCGACATGAAGGCCGACTTCACCCAGGTCTCCGAGGTCAAGGCGATGAACATGACGCGCGAGGGTTCGGGCAAGCTCCTGATTAAGAAGCCGGGGATGCTGCGGTATTCGTACAGCAAGCCGGAGAAGCAGGAGCTGATTGTGCGCGGCGACGAGCTTGTGATGTATACGCCGGAGGTAAACCAGGTCATCACGAAGCGGATGGAGCGCGCGGTGATGGACAGGACGCCTTCGACTTTCCTTGCGGGGCTGGGCAGGATTGCAGACTCGTTTAACCCGCGCTTCCCTAAGTCCGGTGAGAAGGACGCAAAGGGCCGCGTCCAGCTTGAGCTTGTCCCGAAGGGGGACGGCATGGGCGTCGAGATGGTACTCGTCACGCTCGACCCGGACAGCTTCAACATCGTCGGGTTCACCTTCACCGAGACTTCCGGCAATGTAAACGCGATCAGCCTTTTTAACATTAAAATCAACGCCGGGATAAAGGATTCCGCGTTCGGTTTCAAGATACCAAAGGGCGCGACAATAATCGCGCAGTAACCTAAAGGAGGCACATCAATAATGGCCCAGGAAGCGTCTTTCGACATTGTATGCGTTATCGACCTGCAGGAGATTGACAACGCCGTCAACCAGACGGAAAAGGAAGTCGCGCAGAGGTTCGACTTCAAAGGTTCAAAGAGCAATGTCGCACTCGACAAGTTGAAGAAGACGCTGACGCTCGAATCCGAGGACGACTTCAAGCTGAAGAACTTAAACGACATACTCCAGTCGAAGATAATAAAGCGCGGCATATCGCTGAAGGCGCTGGAATACGGCAAGGTCGATGCGGCGGCCGGCAGCACGGTCCGGCAGGTTATCACCCTCCAGGCCGGCATCCCGCAGGAAAAGGCCAAAGAGATAGTTAAGATTATAAAGGACATGAAGCTGAAGGTGAACGCTTCCATCCAGGGCGAGCAGGTCCGCGTAACCGGCAAGAACAGGGACGACCTCCAGGAGATAATCCAGAAGATTAAAGGGACCGACCTTGGAATAGATATGCAGTTCACAAATTACAGGTAGCACGCAGGCTGAAGCTATGGCCAGCAAGGTTCTGATTGTAGACGACGACAAGGATATCGCTTTTCTGGTAAAGAGCACGCTCGCGGCCCCGGACCGGGAGTTCGTCTTTGCGGCGGACGGCGTGGACGCGGTCGAGAAGACGCTTACCGAGATGCCCGACCTCATCGTCCTCGATGTCATGATGCCCAGGATGAACGGCTATCAGGTGTGCCGCCTGTTGAAGAACGACAAGAACACTTGGGAGATACCCATCCTTATCCTGACCGCAAAGACCAAGGAGAAGGACCGCTACTACGGCAAGTCGGTCGGCGCGGACGACTACATAACCAAACCGTTCCTGCCCGCCGAACTCCGCCAGCGCGCTAATGAACTCTTAGAGCGCTCTTCCAGCCGCGGCAAGGTCTGCCCGGTAGCGGCCCCGGCCGAAGCCGAGGAAACGAACCTGCTCTCCCGCGTCAATTCCCTGCTCGACAAGAAGCTCCAGGAAATGACCTTCCTCCAGTACATGACCAAGGCCATCGTCGGCACATTCGACGAGGAAAAGATACTGAAGACGGTGCTGCGTGGCATAAACACGCAGCTTGCGTTCTCCCGCGTCGCGGCATACATAATGGAGACCGGCGGAGTGCTTGTCCTGCGCGACCAGATAGGGCTGCCGGACGCCGAAAACCTGAGCTTGGAAATGCAGGAAGAAGCGCTCTCCAAATTGCTGTTCGGCAGGGAGTTCGTCATACTCGGGCGGGAGGACCTGCCCAAGTCGGCGGGCCTGCGCGGGTCGGTTCAGGTCTGTTACATACCGGTGCTGTTCCGGGACATCGTCCGGGGCGTGATAATAATCGAAAGGAAGTTCGACGAGCCCCCGTTCTCCGACGAGCGCATAGGCCTGCTCGTGACGCTCGCAAGCCAGCTCGGGCTTGCGCTCGACAACGCGGCGATGTACCGGAAGACGCTCTTGCTCTCCATCACCGACGGCCTGACCGGGCTTTTCAACTCGCGGTACTTCTACGAGAAACTCGATGCCGAAATCTCGCGAGCACGCCGCTACGGACACCCGCTGTCCCTGTTCATGCTCGATGTGGATTTCTTCAAGAAGTTCAACGACAGCTTCGGGCACTTAAGCGGGGACGAGGCGCTCAAGCATATCTCGCGGCTCCTACGCCAGCACACCCGCGATACCGATGTCATCGCGCGGTACGGGGGAGAGGAGTTCTGCATAA
>DASXVI010000009.1:0-4984 GCA_036504315.1 Nitrospirota bacterium | reverse complement strand
CCGGTTGCAGGCTCTGTCGAGGACATGAAGGGCCGCGTGCGCGAGATTGTAGAGGAGTATGTCTCGGCCCCGAAGCAGGACCGTATCCCGTGGCGCGGCATGAACGCAAATGTGCCGGTGCAGGAGAGCCAGAAGTCATTCTCACTTCCCCGGACGCCCGAGCAGAGGACTCAGCCTGAGCATAACGGTGGGTGGCAGAGGCCGACGCTTTTGCAGGTGTTCGATACCTACATCCTGATGCCGGACGCCGACGGGTATATCGTCGTAGACCAGCACGCCGCGCACGAGCGCATCCAGTACGAGAAAGTAAAGCGCAGCTTCGGCAGGCAGGGCGCGGGTTCGCAGGGTCTGCTCGTGCCCGAGAAGATAGACCTCACCGCAAGGGAGGCCTCGCTTGCCGAAGGCCTGATACCGGAGCTTGCGGCGATAGGGATAGAGGTAGAGGCCTTCGGCGGCGGCAGTTTCCTGATACGCTCAAAGCCCCTGTTCATGGACAAGATTGACATCAAGGAAGTCGTACTCGGGCTGATTTCCGAGATGGAAGATTCGGACTTAAAGGCAAAGGCCGAGGAGCTTCGCGAGAAGGTATACCAGCTTATCGCCTGCAAGAGCGCGGTCAAGGCTAACCAGAGGCTCCACCCGGAGGCAATGGCGCGGCTCATCCAGCAGCTGTTCGAGTGCGAGACGCCATACGCCTGCGCGCACGGCAGGCCGACGGTTATCCGTTACGGCGCAAACGAGCTTGAAAAGCTTTTCAAGAGAAAATGATTTCAAATCTACCCATAATAGTAGGGCCGACGGCTTCCGGCAAGACCGCGATAGCCGTCGAGCTTGCGGAGCAAATCGGCGCGGAGATAATTTCGGCCGACTCGATGCTCGTATACCGGGGCATGGACATCGGCACGGCAAAGCCGTCCGCAGGCGAGCTGGCGCGTGTCCCGCACCACATGATTGATGTGGCGGACCCGCGTGCGGATTTCTCGGTAGGGCAGTACCTTCGGCTTGCCGAAGATGCGATAGCGGATATCACCGGCAGGGGCAAAATACCCCTTGTCGTCGGCGGAACAGGGCTTTATGTCCGTGCGCTGACCGACGGCCTTTTTGAAGGAACCTCCGCAGACCCGGAACTTCGGGAGGGCCTGATTGAGAGAGAAACCGCCGAGCCTGGGACACTGTATGCTCAGCTGAAAGAGGCCGACCATGAGGCCGCCGCCCGGATACATCCCTCCGACATAAGGCGGGTAGTCCGCGCGCTCGAGGTCTTCCTGAAGGAGGGCAAGCCGATAAGCGAGGTGCACCGGGAGCATAAAGCCGGTTCACACCCAAGGCCCGCAAATATAGTCGGCCTGACGCTGGGCCGCCCGGCGCTCTACCGCCGTATAGAGGAGCGTGTGGACGCGATGATGGCCGCAGGTTTTCTGGATGAGGTACGGGGCCTCCGCGAGCAGGGCTGCACCCGTGAAATGACGAGCATGTACGCCCTGGGATATAAACAGATGCTCGCCCATCTGGACGGCGAGACGACCCTTGAGGAGGCCGTAGGGCTCATCAAACGGGACACGAAGCGGTACGCCAAAAGGCAGTTCACCTGGTTCAATGCGGTCCCGGAAGTACGCTGGCTCGACCTCTCGGCTCAGGAGGACAGGGCAAAAGTCTTGGAAGAAGTCAAGAAAGGCCTTGATATTTTCCGGTTTTTGCGTTAGTTTTTATCTAATTGGGCGAAAGCCATATTTATCAGGAAACTTTTAAGGAGCTTAAATCTATGTCGAGGTCCCAGATCAACCTTCAGGATGCGTTCCTGAACCATGTGCGTAAAGAGAAGATTCCGGTCGTCATCAACATCGCCGGAGGCGGCAAGATTGAGGGCCTTGTAAAAGGCTTCGACAATTTCGTCATCCTCGTGAAGCACGAAGGGCAGCACCTGATATACAAGCACGCGATAAATTCAATCGTCCCGGAGAGGGCGGTCGAGCTTGCCGGGCATGTGCATGAGGAGGCGTCGCAGGAGCAGCCGCAGTCTTCCGCGCCGCGGACCGGCAAGGCGGTGGACACGACGCAGTACGGGGCCGAGACGGCGTCCACGCCATATGACGCGGACACGGACGAGCCGATGTCTGCCGAGTAATATGGAAGGCCGCAGGACACCCGCGCCGACCGTAGATATAATAATCGAACTGCCCGAAGGGGTGGTCCTCATAGAACGCAAATACGGACCCTTCGGGTGGGCAATCCCCGGAGGGTTCGTCGATTATGGCGAGACGCTTGAGCACGCCGCAGTCCGCGAGGCAAAGGAAGAGACGGGCCTCGATGTAACGCTCGTCCGCCAGTTCCATTCCTACTCGGACCCGTCCCGCGACCCCCGCCGGCATACTATAACCACAGCCTTCATCGCGAAGGCCGAAGGCGTTCCTGTTGCCGCGGACGATGCCGCCTCTGTTGGAGTTTTCACGAGGGACAACCTGCCGGTGCCGCTGTGCTTCGACCACGCCCGAATCCTCGACGATTATTTCTCTTCACTTTACTGATAAAATCCGAAAATGCCTTTACATCCGCCGGTTTTTTGTCCTATAATGCCTTGTTCCGGCGTACCGGGGCCTATCCGCATATAGGCAATACAAATTTACGGGAGAGCATCAGGAAATGCAGCAGGCAGAAATAGGCGTTATCGGCGGCAGCGGCCTTTACGAGATGGAAGGCATGAAGGATATCACGACCGTGAAGGTGGAAACGCCGTTCGGCGAGCCTTCCGACGAGTTCGTTCTGGGCACCCTTGAAGGCAGGAAGCTCGCGTTCCTCCCAAGGCATGGACGAGGCCACAAGATACTCCCGTCAGAAATAAATTTCCGCGCGAATATCTACGCGATGAAGAAGCTCGGGGTGGGCCGGATAATATCCGTGTCCGCCGTGGGAAGCATGAAGGAAGAGATTGTCCCCGGCCACATCGTCGTGCCCGACCAGTTCTACGACCTTACCAGAAGCCGCGTCAGCACCTTCTTCGGCGAAGGCATAGTTGCTCATGTTGGCTTTGCGGACCCGGTATGCGGCTGCCTCGCGGACACGCTCTACGACGCGGGCGTCAAGGCAGGCGCGACTATGCACAAAGGCGGCACATACATCTGCATGGAAGGCCCGCAGTTCTCGACGCGCGGCGAATCCAGGATATACCGCAAATGGGGCGTCGATGTAATCGGCATGACCAACGTTACCGAGGCGAAGCTTGCCCGCGAGGCCGAGTTATGCTACTCTACCCTCGCGCTCGCCACAGATTACGACTGCTGGCACGAGACCGAGGAGGACGTCACGGTCGAGGCGGTCGTCGCCATTATCAAGAAAAATGTCGAGACGGCAAAAGCTATTATAAAGAACGCCGTCACGATGATACCGGTTGGGCGCGACTGCTGCTGCGGCGAGGCGCTCAAGTATGCAATCATGACGCAGGCCGGCCATATCCCGCAAGCGACTAAAGACAAGCTCGGCCTTATCATCGGAAAATACATAAATTAATAAGGAGAAAATAAATGAGCCTGCTTGTTGTCGGCACGGTAGCTTTCGATAATGTCAAGACCCCGTTTGGCGTTGCCGACGATGTGCTGGGCGGTTCCGCGACTTACTTCTCCACAGCGGCGAGTTACTTCACCGATGTAAAGCTCGTGGCGGTTGTGGGCGAGGATTTCCCGGAAAAGCATGTCACCTTCCTGAAGAGCAGGAAGATAGACGTCTCCGGCCTCCAGCGCTCCACCGGCAAGACCTTCCGCTGGAAGGGCGAGTACGGTTTCGACTTAAACGAGGCAAAGACCCTCGACACCCAGCTCAACGTCCTTGAGTCGTTCAAGCCGGTCGTCCCGGACGACTGCAAAGACGCCGACATGGTATTCCTCGCCAATATCGACCCCGTGCTCCAGAGGGAGGTCCTCCACCAGCTCACAAAGAGGCCGAAGCTCGTTGCATGCGACACGATGAACTTCTGGATATCCGGCAAGCGGGACGAGCTGATAAAGACACTCGCGGAGGTTGACATCCTGCTCATCAACGAGGGTGAGGCGAGGATGCTCGCCTGCGAGCCGAACCTCGTGAAGGCGGCGAAGGCGATACAGGCTATGGGACCCAAGACCCTCATCGTCAAGCGCGGCGAATACGGTGCGCTGATGTTCAACTGCGGCGGCGCTTTCGCGGCGCCTGCATACCCGCTCGAAAATGTCTTCGACCCTACTGGCGCCGGGGATAGTTTCGGCGGCGGGTTCATGGGGTACCTCGATAATGTAAAAAACCTTGACGAGGGCTCGCTCAGGCAGGCTATAATATTCGGTAGCGTCATGGCTTCTTTCAATGTCGAGGACTTCAGCCTCAACAGGATGAAATCCCTCGACTATGGAGAAATCCAGGCCCGCTACAGGGAATTCAAGAGCCTTACCCATTTCGACGACCTGGCCTAGAGTATAAACGGACACGGAGGTCCATGATGTCCAAGGCAGTGACGGTTCTGTTCTCATTTCTGGCGGCTGCGCTAATAGCCCTGTCCGGCTGTGCCACAAGCGGGCCTACCAGCGCGCAGGAAGCGATCTCTTTTTACAGGATGGGCGTAAACCGCATGCAGTCCGGCAACAACGAGGCCGCTTTGTATGAGTTCAACCGCGCCCTGGCAAAGAACCCGGACGACGAAAACGCCAATTTCGCCGCAGGCATAGTGCATTACCGTCAACAGAACTATGAATCGGCAATAAAGTCCTTCAGGAAGGTTATTTCAATAAACTCGAAGAACGCCGACGCCCATAATAACCTCGCGCTTGCATATATACAGAAAAAAGACTACCCCGCCGCAATCCGGGAACTGAGAACCGCAATAGACAACCCGCTCTACCAGAACAGGGCACTTTCGCTTATCAACCTTGCCAATATATATAGTTTGACAGGCGATTACGAAAAAGCCGCCGAGAGCTTCCGCGAGGCTATACTTGTAATGCCTGAGAGTACAGAGGCCATGGTC
>DASXVI010000008.1:0-3841 GCA_036504315.1 Nitrospirota bacterium | reverse complement strand
ACTCCTCCACCGCGTTGCGTATCATGTTGCCGTCCAGGTGGCACATGCTGCCGGTGTTTATCTGCACGACAGGGACGCCCATCTTCTCGATGCGGTCGGCATCGGCGGTCGTCGCTATGTCGCCCTCGATGACGGCCATCTTGTACTTGTCCTTGAGCGCGCTTAAGGTCTTCTCAAGCAGGGTCGTCTTGCCCGCGCCCGGAGACGACATTATATTGACGACGAACACGCCGTTGTCATGGAACAGCTTCTTGTTCTCTTCGGCTATCCTGTCGTTTACGCCCAGTATGTCTGCCGCAACCTTTACTTTCATCATACCTCCAGGTCTATCTCTTCTATCTGGAGCTCGCGCCCAGAGACCACTTCTATTTCAGGCCCGTCGCAGTGCGCGCACGAGAAGGCGTATCCCACGATGTGGAAATCCTTCCCGCAGCTCTTGCACCTCGCCATCAGGGGGGAGTGCTCGATAATTACCTCCGCGCCTTCCGCGACAGTACCCTTGCTTACGATTTCAAATGCGAAATTGAGCGAGTCGTCCACTATGCCCGCCATCTCGCCTATCAACAGCCGGACGCTTTTGACCTTTGAGGCGCCCTGCTTCTCGGCTTCTTGTTTAAGTATATCTACGATGCTTTCGCATATTGATACTTCGTGCATAAAACCTCACTCAGGCGGCAGCGATGCCGCCTGAAAAGAGCGAAGAATAGATTTAAATAGTTTAAAAACAGCCGGGAGGCTGTTAAGCGGGCTTCTCAAGGGGGACGGCCTTGATCCCGATCGCTTCGAGTTCCTTCAGGACCATCGACATCAACTCCGGCACCTTCGCCTCGATAGTCGGCGTCAGCTCTAACCCCCAGGGCGTCATGTCCTCGGGCTGTATGCCGATTATGACAGTGGGGCCGATCTTTTTGCCGAGGGCCTCGGCAATAGCGAATACTTCGACCATGCCGATCTGGTGGAGAGAGGTCTTGTAGGGGACCTTTACGTTGATGTCTTCCAGGGTGAAGCGGAAGATGGCACCCGGTTCCTCCGTCGTCTTGACGGTATCCACGACTATGAGGTTGTCGAGGCCTTCGAGTACGGGAAGGAGGTCAAGGCCGGCCGTCGCGCCGTCGAACAGCTCGACATTATCCGGGAAGGAGTATGCCTCCTTCAGCCGCTCGATAACGCGGACGCCTACGCCTTCGTCCTTAAGAAGAATATTGCCGACCCCGAGGACCATAATGCGTTTGGTCCCGGGGCCGGCAGATGGAGTAATATTATCCAAGTTCAATTACAGTTGCCTTCTCTAAGCCTAATGGGCTTCGCTCTCGTCCTTGAGGCAGTAGCCGTCGAACATCGACATAAAGCACCTGTCGTGGTCGAGCGCGTTCTGCCTGAGGACGAAGTACACATGCATGAATGAGACGATGATCAGGATCCACATGCCAAAGAAGTGGAGTATTCTCGTTATCATCACTCCGCCGACCAGGGTGTTGACCCAGTTAAACTGGGCGTGCAGCCAGCCGGTGTGCAGCGCGAAGCCTGTGGCCGCCATGAACAGTATCATGACGCCGATGAACAGATAGGTAAGGCCCTGAAGCGGATTGTAGCGGCTGTAGTGCTTGTGCGTGTTCGTAATGAACGCGTAGTACAGCGCTATATCCGGTATGTTCTTCAAGTTGCTCGGGAGCGGAAGGAGTTCCTTCCAGTCCGCGCCTGTCCTTGAGTTGAACATCAGGTAGATGCGGGCAATTAACCCGAACAGCAGAACATATGCCATCCACAGGTGAACTATCCTCGTCCATGCCATCGTTTCTCCGCCGCCCTGCATAAAGGGGCTGTGGATATAGAAGCCTGTGATCACGAGCAGGGTAAGCGCCACCAGGTTAACCCAGTGGTGAATCCTTACTGCTGCGGTCCAATGGTAGACCAGTTTCTTGGCCATTTTCCACCCCTTTCCTTAGGAGACCCTGAATTTGCGCACTTCGTTGGACTCAGGATCTATCACATGGACTGTGCACGCAATGCACGGGTCGAAGGAGTGGGCCACCCTGAGTATCTCAAGCGGCTTCTTCGGATCGTGTACCGGAGTGCCGATGAGCGCTTCTTCGATAGGACCGCGGACACCCTTCTCGTCCCTCGGGCAGACGTTCCAGGTCGTCGGGACGACGAGCTGGTAGTTTGAGAGCACCGAGTTCTCGATGGTGTTGAAGTGGGCTAGCGCGCCGCGCGGGGCTTCCCAGAGGCCAACGCCGGAAGCTGACTTCGGCATCTCAAACTGCTCGAAGAGCTTGGTGTTGCCCTTGCCCAGGTTGCCTGCGAGCTGCGAAACCCAGCCGACCATCTCGTCGGCAATCATCTTGGTCTCAAGAGCGCGGGCCGCGATCCTGCCGAGGACGCCAAGCAGTATCTCGGGCTTGCCGGCTGCGCCCAGCTTTGCGAGCGTGGCGTCAATGAGCGCCTTCGCCTGCGGCTGGCCGGAGCAGTAAGCGACGAGCATCCTGGAGAGCGGACCGACTTCCATCGGCTTGCCGTTGAGGCGCGGGGCCTTCGACCAGGTGTACTTGCTTTCCGTGTTGTAGCCGGTGTATTCCGGGTCGGTGACGCCCTGTGACGGGTTCAGCGCCGGGCCGTTCTTGTACCAGCCGTGGGTGGTGTCCTCGGTTATCATGGTGCCGTCCACCTTCTGGACCTTCAGGCCTTCTGAAGTGACGATCGCACCCGGCGGGAGGAACCTCTTGCTCGCGTCGCGGGTCGCTGGATCTTCGAACACGCCCCATGCGAGGTAGTTGCCGTGGCCCTTGCCTATCGACGCCCAGTCAAGGTAGAACGGCGCGATGGCGAGTACATCCGGGATGTACACATTGTCGATGAACGCCTGTATCCTCTTGAGCTTGAAGAGGAAGTTGGCGATGACATCGAGGTTCACCATGCAGTTGACGCCGCCCGGAGGCGAGGTCATCGTCATCGGCATCTTGCCGCCGAAGAGAGCGGAGGCGCTGGCAGCCAGGGCCTGCATCTCGAGGGCGTCGAGGTAGTGCGCGACGGCGAGGAGGTTAACCTCGGCCGGCAGCTTGTAGGCCGGGTGGCCCCAGTAGCCGTTCGCGAACGGGCCGAGCTGGCCGGACTCTACGAAGGTCTTCAGCTTCGCCTGGACGGCGATGAGCTTCGGGTCGCTGGTCTTCGCCGAGAGGGCGGAGACGACATCGACATAGTCGAGGGCGGTCAGGTGGTAGAACCACAGGATGTGCGAGTGCAGGAACTGGCAGCCTTCGATCAGGTTTCTGATGATGACCGCGTTTTCCGGCGGCGTGACCTTGAATGAGTTCTCAAGGGACAGGGTGGCCGTGTGGCCGTGGGAAGTCGGGCATACGCCGCATACGCGCTGGGTATACTGCCATGCGTCACGCGGGTCGCGGCCCTTGAGTATTATCTCGAAACCCCTGAAGAGTGTGCCGGATGTCCAGGCGTCTTTTACTTTGCCGCCTTCGATCTCGACTTCAACCTTCATGTGCCCTTCTATTCTGGTTATCGGGTCAACGATGAGTCTAGCCATTTATTCTTCCCCCCCTTTCTTAGAGCTCGCCTTAACCGCAGTTCCAGCGGCATGTACCGCTACACCAGCGGCCGTGGCTACTCCCAGGACCTTGCCAATATTGTCCGCCGAAGCATCTCCGCCGAAACCGGGTATGTGGATGCCTTTGAGCTTTGCATAGAACGGGTGGAAGGCGTCCGGGAACTTGAGGTCCATGCAGCCGATGCACGGCGCGCCTGCGTTTATGCACCAGCTTGTGTTGTTGTTATAGCGCATGGTGGCGCAGGGAGCCTTGGTCTGCGGGCCCTTGCAGCCCATCTTGTA
>DASXVI010000007.1:0-3025 GCA_036504315.1 Nitrospirota bacterium | reverse complement strand
GAACAGCTTCTGCGATACCCCGAAGTTGACAAGCGAGGACAGCGCCATTACCCCGACGCCCCAGCCGAGCTGTTCCGGGCCTTCGTTGTGCGCAAGCTTCGGGAGCGCCTCGAAGATTATATAGCCCGCCGCGAAGAATATCAGCACGCCCTCTATCGCCCCGGCGAGGTTTTCCACCTTGCCGTGGCCGTAGTGGTGGCGCTCGTCGGCCTTGCGGCCCGCGACCTTGACCGAGATAAATGTGATGACGGACGCGATGAGGTCGACCGCCGAATGCGCGCCCTCGGCGACGATACTGACCGAGCCTGTCATCATCCCGACGATTATCTTCAGGATTGTCAGGACGGAATTGGAAACCACCGACAGCTTTGCCCAGCGTACTTTTTCGGACTGCATTATTCTTTCCCCGCCTCCTTAAACCCTTTTTCCCGCAGTATACAGCTGTCGCACCTCCCGCACGGCGTCCCGTCAAGAGCCGGGTCGTAGCAGGAATGCGTGATGGAATAATCGACGCCGAGCTTTCTGCCAAGTTTTATGATATCGGCCTTGCCGAGCTTCATCAGCGGCGCGTGTATTTTGAACTTCTCGCCCTCCACTCCCGCCTTCGTCGCGAGGTTCGCGGTCTTCTCAAATGCGCGGATGAACTCGGGGCGGCAGTCCGGGTAGCCGGAATAATCGAGCGCGTTGACTCCGATGAAGATGTCGAACGCGTGCAGCGACTCGGCAAAAGCGAGCGCAAGCGACAGGAACACGGTGTTGCGCGCCGGGACATATGTCACCGGGATGCCGGTGCCTATCTTTTTTGCCGTGCGGGATTTCGGTACGGGTATGTCCGCCGTCAGCGCGGAGCCGCCGAACCGGGCGAGGTCTACCTTGATAACCTCGTGGCGGGCTGCCCCGAGGGATTTGGCGACCCTCTTGGCGGCCTTCAGCTCGAACTTGTGGCGCTGTCCGTAATCGAAGCTGAGCGCATAGCACTCGTAGCCCTTCGATATTGCGTAGGCGAGGACGGTCGTGGAATCAAGCCCGCCGGAGAGCAGGACAACCGCTTTTTTGGTTTTATTTGTCATTTCTTTAACTTATTATTCTGTAGCCGCCGGTGCCGGTCCGCCCGTCTGGGCGCCGCCTTCACCCGGCTTTTTCTTGCGCCTTCTGCGCTTCTTTTTTGCCGCCGCCTCGCCGCCCTCGCCAGCCGATGGTGCAGGGCTGGGGTTCGCAGGCTTGGGCACTGGCTTTACGCCCTCCGGCCTTGGGGGTCTCGGTGGCCCGGACGGTCTTGATGGCGGCCTTGATGACGGCCTCGGGCCTGACGACGGGCCTCCTCTGCCGCCGCCGCGTCCGCTCCTGCGCTCCTCAAGCGCCCGCCGCTCTTCGCGGCGCACACGGTCGCGCTCGTCGGACTCCCGCTTCTCCTCCGCCGTCCGCCTCTTCTCCTTGACGAACATAGTCTCGTCCGGCCACGCGGTCGGTATTTTCATCCCGATGTATTCCTGGATGGGTTCGAGCGAAAATACGAACTCCTCGTCCGCAAACGCGAAGGCCTTCCCCGACGCGCCAGCCCGGGCCGTGCGGCCAATCCTGTGGACATAGTCCTCGGCGTCCTGCGGGAGGTCGTAGTTGAATACATGCGTTACATCGTCTATATGCAGCCCGCGGGAGGCGACATCCGTCGCGACGAGTATCGGGAGCTTGCCGGACTTGAAGTCGTCGAGTATCTTGAGCCGCTTCTTCTGCGGGATGTCGCCGGATATCATGTCGGAGGGGTAGCCGTTGCGGTTAAGCCTCTCAACTACCCGCTCGGCCTCGCGCTTCGTGTTGACGAACAGCATGCTCCGGTGGGGCTGCTCCTTGGCGAGCACGCCCAGCAGCAGCGAAAACTTCTCCTGGCGGCCCACATGGAAGAGGGCCTGCTCTATCCGCTCGACCGTCATCTGCTCCGGGGTTATCTCGACCTTCTCCGGGTTGTTCATGTGCTCGTATGCAAGCTCCATGACCTTGAAGGAGAGCGTGGCCGAGAACAGCATCGCCTGCCGCTTGTCGAACGGGGGCATACGCCTGAGCATATACCGGATATCGGCGATGAAGCCCATGTCGAACATCCGGTCGGCCTCGTCCACTATCACGACCTCGATATATTTGAGGCTGATTACCTTCTGCTTGAAGTAATCGATGAGCCTGCCGGGCGTCCCTATAAGGACATCCACGCCGTTTTCGATAAGCTCCTTCTGCTTCTGGTAGTCCACCCCGCCGTAGACGGCCTGGCACTCAAGCCCGGTATGCGCCCCCAGGACCTGCGCGTCGTTGAGTATCTGGACGGCAAGCTCGCGGGTAGGCGCGATTATTATTGCGCGGGGGGCGCGTCCCCTCATCGGGGAGCCGTTATCTCCGGTGTCCGGCTTGAGGCGGTTAAAGATGGTAATCAGGAACGCCGCCGTCTTGCCGGTCCCGGTCTGGGCCTTTACGGCGATGTCCCTGCCCTGCATGGCGAGCGGGAGCGAGGCCTCCTGCACTTCCGTCAGGCTGACAAAACCGGCCTCGCGTATGCCTGCAAGCACTTTTTCCGATAAGTTGAGTTCTTCAAATTTCATGCCGTCTATTTTACATTAAATTCAGGATTTTTCAAGAGATATAACTCATAAGCCCCCAGGTATCCCTGTTGAAAATTGAAGATTTATATGTTATTTTTAATTTAACATAGTAAGAGGTCATATGAAGGAACAGGAAATACCGGAGGCGGTCGCAATACTTAAGAAGGCCGTCAAGGCCTGGAAGACCCCGGCGGTTACGGTCGTAGCCGAAGGAGGCGAGCCTTTCAAGGTGCTCGTATCGTGCATCATCAGCCTGCGCACACAGGACAGGACGACCGCGGAGGCTTCAGCCCGGCTGTTCGCGCTTGCCGACACGCCCCAAGCCCTCGCAGGGCTTCCCGAGGAGACCATCGCCAGGGCCATATACCCCGCGGGCTTTTACAACCCTAAGGCGAAGACGCTGCGCAGGGCTTCGGAACTGATATTCACAAAATTCG
>DASXVI010000006.1:0-3680 GCA_036504315.1 Nitrospirota bacterium | reverse complement strand
CTTGCCGGCCCATCCATGCTCGGCTTCATAAACAGGCCGGAGCATGTAAACCAGTTCGCCGACCTCGGCGTTATCCTGCTGCTGTTTACAATAGGCATCGAGTTCTCGCTCAGCCAGTTCTCCCGGCTCAGGCGGATCGCGCTGGCTGGCGGGTTTCTTCAGGTCGGCCTGACGGTCCTGATAGTCGCCGTACTCGAAAAACTCGCCGGTTTCTCCTTCCAGCAAGCTGTATTCCTGGGTTTTCTTGCGGCTGTGAGCAGCACGGCGCTTGTCGTGAAACTGCTTGCGGACCGCGGTGAAATGGATACCCCGCAGGCGGGCGCGGCCTTCGGCATCGCAATATTTCAGGACCTCTGTGTTATCCCCCTTATGATGTTCACCCCAATTCTCGCGGGCGGTCCGGCCGACCTGACAGAGATATCCGTCATAGTGGCAAAGGCGGCCGCCGTGCTTTTCGGGGGGTATTACGCGGCGAAATATGCAATCCCCTGGGCCCTTGGGAAAGTCGTGCGCGCCCGTAGCAGGGAATTATTCATACTCAGCCTTATTTTTATCGGGTTCGCCACCGCATGGCTGACCTCTCAGGCCGGGCTGTCCCTGGCGCTCGGAGCCTTTATCGCCGGGCTCGCAATATCCGAATCGGAGTACTCTCACCAGGCGCTCGGCGACATGATGCCTTTCCGCGAGGTATTCATCAGCGTGTTTTTTATCTCGGTCGGGATGCTTTTTGACCCAAAACTCCTGCTCACCGACCCGTTCCTGGCGGTCGCGATAGCCCTGGGGCTGATAATTGTAAAGGCGTCCGCGACTACCGGCGCCGCGCTCTCAATCGGCCTGCCCGCCCGCACCTCCATAATGACCGGGCTCTTCCTCGCCCAGATCGGCGAGTTCTCGTTCGTCCTCGCAAGAGAAGGGTTGAGCGTCGGGCTGATCCCGGACAGGGTCTACCAGCTTTTTCTCGCAGCCTCCATCGCCACGATGTCGCTCACTCCGCTGATGGTTCGTTTTGCCGCCCCGGTCGCGGATGTTGTGGCAGGCGCGCTTCCGGACCGGATGAAAAAGGGCCGGCTGCTGCAAGACCAGACTAAGAAGGGCCTGGAACTGACAGACCATGTCGTCATTGTCGGCTTCGGGCTGAACGGGAAGAATGTCGCGCACGCGCTCAAGAGGGTGGGCATCCCCTTCGTGATAATCGAGTCCAACCCGTTTACGGTAAAGGATGAGTCGAAAAAGGGCGAAAATATACTTTTTGGGGACGCCTCAAGGCTGGAAGTCCTTGCGGAGGCAAGGATAGACAGGGCAAAGGAGCTTGTGGTAGCTATCTCGGACGCGGCCTCCAGCCGCCTGATAGTATCGCTCGCCCGAAAGATGAACCCTGTCATACATATCATCGTGCGTACCCGCTACATCATCGAGATGGAGCCGCTTCACGAGCTGGGAGCCAACGAGGTCATACCCGAGGAGTTCGAGACTTCGGTAGAGATAGTGGCCCGCGTGCTGAACACCTTCCTTCTGCCGCAGGACCAGATAGAGAGGATTGTATCTGAAGCAAGGAGCGGCGGGTACGAGATGTTCCGTGCGATGGGCAGCAAACGCAGCCCGGCTTCCGGGCTGACCGGCTACCTCTTCGGCGCGCAGGTCGCCGCGTTCACCGTCCAGGAGGTCTCCGAACTCGTGGGCAGGAGCATCAGGGGCGGGACGATAAGGAACGGGACGGGCGCGACAGTCCTCGCGGTCCGCAGGGGAGACGATACTATACCTAACCCCGACCCTTCATGGGTGTTCAAGCCCGGAGATGTGGTGCTTGTGATAGGCAAACCGGAACAGGTTTCGGCCGTGCGCAGGATGTTCAAGGGGGAATAAACCCTTATTCGAACACCACGACGGCCTTGAGCGATTCGTTGGCTTTTGAGGTCAGGCGGAAGGCGTCGGCGGCCTTCTCAAGCGGGAATTTATGGGTGATTATCCTGTCAATGGGAATAACGCCCTTGGCGAGCAGTTTCAGGGACTCGCGTGTGTCGTCCGGGCCGCAGGAATAGCTCTGGATAATTGATATCTCGTGGAAGTACAGCTGGTTCGGTGTTATCTTCAGGGTTTCGCCTGGGGGCGTGGGCGTAAAGAAAAGCACCGTGCCGCCGGGGGCCGCGCATGATATTCCCTGGGCCATAGCCGGGATGCTGCCGGGGCCGACTACTACCTTGTCCGCGCCGTCTCCCCGGAAAAGCTCGGCGAGCTTGGCCTTCGAGTTCTCCTCGGTTATGTCCACCACATCGCTTGCGCCGAAGTCCATCGCCTTGGCGAGGCGGTACGGAACCATGTCCGCCCCTATCACCTTCGACGCTCCGAAATGCTTTGCGAGCAGGACGAAGAGCTGTCCCATCACGCCGAGGCCAATCACCAGCACGCGGTCGCCCTTCTTTATCCCGCCCATCCTGCGGATACCCTTTACCACACATGCCAGCGGCTCCACGAGCGTACCGCCCAAGTATCCGACGCTTTTGGGGAGCTTCAGGGTGTCCTTCGCGAGGTTTATCGCCGGGACCTTGACATATTCCGCGAGGCCGCCGGGGACGATCTTCGACCGCCGCCAAGTCTCGCACATGACAAAGTCGCCCTTTGCGCAGGAGGCGCACTTGCCGCAGGGCGCGTGGTGGTGGAAGAACACCGCGTCGCCGGGCTTGAACTCCGTAACTCCTTCGCCGACCGCGACTATCTGGCCCGCAGGCTCATGCCCGAGCACGAGCGGGGCCTTCTTCTCGATATACCACGGCATGACATCGCCCGAGCAGATGCCGCAGGCCTTCATCTTGACAAGCGCCTCGCCCTTTTCGACCTCGGGCACGCGCCAGTTCTCGATGCGGATATCTTCAAAAGAGTGCAGTACGGCTACTTTCATAAACCTCTCGAATCTCTAATTGGCTTGGGGGATCCCGCCAGCCGGACCGCCATATTAAGGGCCAGCCTTCGGCTGACGCCCCGAAGAATGGCGTCCCTTTGCCGGCATACCCCCTTCGCCCCGAAAACACAAGCGGAGGAGGACGGGAATTCCTGAGGGCCGTCACCCTGGATAAGACGGGATATGTCAGGAAACAGACCCGCGAGGGGAAATGAAACGCCTACGCAAGCTTCCCAAGTGCGAACAAGCAGAATGTGACGACCCGGAGGAATCCCCAGCCGAGCCGTTAAATTACGGAATTATCGCGTATTTTATACCGCGGCCCGCGATAAGCTCCTCGAACGCGGTATGTATATCCTTCAGGGCGAACTCACCCGATATCAGCGGCTTTGTGTCCACCTTGCCGGATACGAGCAGTTCATACGCCTCGCGGACGGCAGCGGGCGTGAAATGGAACGCGCCCATGATGGTTATCTCGTCGTAATGCAGGTGCCCGGCGTCGAAGCAGGCCTTCGTGCCCGAAGGACATCCTCCGAAGAGAAGCACCGTGCCGCCCTTGCGGACAAACCTCGGCGAGGCCTCCCATATCTCCTTCGAGCCAGTGGCCTCGATGACAAGGTCCGCGCCCAGGCCGTCCGTCGCTTCGGTGATGGTCCATGGCAGATCTTCAAGCTTCGTGTCCACGACCAAGTCCGCGCCAAGCTCCTTCGCCTTTGCCATTTTCTCGGCCCGGCGGCCAGCGACGATTACCCTGCGTCCGGCCATCTTGTTGAGCAAAAGGTGG
>DASXVI010000005.1:0-2094 GCA_036504315.1 Nitrospirota bacterium | reverse complement strand
GAGTTAATAGCTGTCAAACCGGGCCTTTTTTGCCACCCTCCGCCTGAAGCAAAAGCCCGGCTGGCGGCTGCGTTTTGTATTGCGCGCAATAGTGGTTCGGTGTTAATATCTGCTTCTATGACTTATGCAATCTTAGCCCTTCTCGTCGTTTTGATTGTCCTCGTCGTTGTCCTCCTGTCCCGCTCCGGGGCGAAGGACAGCGCGGTCGAACTTTTGCGGATAGAGTCCGCCATCGCGGGCCTGCGGCAGGAGTTCGGGGACTCGCTCCAGAAGAACTCGATAGTGCTCTCCAGCCAGGTGACGAAGTCCGGCGCGGATATGCGGCAGGACATGACGGACCGTATCGCGGGCGGGTTCAAGGACATCGGCGCAAGGGTCGAGGCCCAGCTTCTGTCCAACCGCGAGGAGGGCGCGCGGAGCATGACCGCCGCCAACGAGGCCGTAATTAAACGGCTGGGCGAGTTCGGCGACAGGACCGAGCAGCGCTTGGCGGCTTTAGAGAAGAAGACTGGGGACTCACTTGAGCTTATTCGCGCCAAGGTTGACGCCCGGCTCTCTGAAATCGGCCAGCAGGTCCAGGCCAAGCTCGACGAGAATATAAAGGAAGGGTTCTCCCATTTCGAGAAGGTGCAGGAGCATTTAAGGAAGGCCGAGACCCAGCTTATCGGTTTGTCCGCGGTAGGCACCTCCATCAACGACCTCAACAACCTGCTGAAGCTCCCGCACCTGCGCGGCGGGTTCGGCGAGGCCTCGCTGGAGTTGATTATATCCGATGTCCTCCCGGCGAACCTCTACGAGAGGCAGGCCCAGATAACCCCCGGCTCGACCGAGCGGGTGGACATACTCGTAAACCTGCCGGGCGCAAGCCTGCCTATAGATTCGAAGTTCCCGCGCGAACAGGTGCTCCCGCTTTTCGAGGCCTGCGACGCGGTAAAGCTGGCCGAGGCGAGGCTTGCCCTCTCCCGCCTCGTCAAAGAGCAGGCAAAGGACATATCCTCAAAATACATAAAGCCCGAACACGGCACGACCGACATGGCGCTGATGTTCCTGCCGTCCGAAACGCTGTACTTCGAAATAGTCCGGGACGGCGAGCTTTGGTCGTTCCTCCAGGCGCGGAAGGTCTACCCTGTCTCGCCGAACACGCTCGCGGTCACACTCAAGGGCATCTCGATAGCCCACAACTTCTACCTGATGGCAAAGGGCGTAGAGACGACGATTGAGGACATCAGGAAGGCCAAGAAGCATTTCGTACACTTTGAGGACAAGTTCGAGGATGTCGGCAAGTCCATCGAGAAGGCAAACGAGGCCTACAACAAGTCAAAACGCCACCTGTCCCATTACCAGAGCTCTGTAGTCCGGCTGACCGGGGACTCCCCGGCCGAACTGCCGGACCTGCCCGCCGAAGAGTTGCCGGAACCCTCAAATCAATAACTTGGCAGTATGCATCCCCGGTGTTAAAATTTAATCAGGAACAAATGGTTTTCCTAACCACTTGGCGGCGCGTGCCGCTGTTCCCGTTAATACTCCAACCTTTTTCAAAGGAGCGGGGTTATGGAATCGAAGGTATCGATTGGAAAGCATCCGATACACCCAATGCTTGTATCGTTCCCTATCGCTTTTTTCACGTTCTCACTGGTGTGCGACTTCCTGTTCTACGGAAATGCCGGCTCGGCCCCTTACAACTGGCTGACCTTCTCGAACTTATTGATCGGCGCAGGCATAATAACTGCGCTTGCCGCCGCTGTGGCGGGTTTTATCGACCTGCTAAACCTGCCGGCAGGGTCGCGCGCGCGCAGGCTCGGCTATTGGCATATGGGGCTTAACCTTACGGTCGTGACAATGTTTGCGGTTAATCTTTCCCTCAGGACACTGGCCACCGGCAATACCGCCCCTATAGCCGAAGCGCTTTCTTCGGCAGGCGTATGGCTGCTGGTGGTATCCGGCTGGCTGGGCGGCTCGATGGTCTTTGAGGAGGGCGTAGGCGTGGAGGCGAAGGCGGAGAGACGCGGCACAGCCGCCCCTGTAATGCCCGGGAAAGAGGAGGAGCGGCCCAAGTTCCCGAAGGCCGCATAAGGTCATACCGCTCCCTCCCGG
>DASXVI010000004.1:0-2327 GCA_036504315.1 Nitrospirota bacterium | reverse complement strand
CGCCACCGGCGCGGGCTCCTCGAAACGTGGAACCGCAATTGCGGGCGCGGTGGTCTCGGCCGGGCTCGCCTTCTCAAGTACCGGGGCTGCCTCCTGCGCTGGCGCCTCGTCTTCGGTATTTAAATCAAGGAGCGCCTCGTCCGACTCCTGCTTCAGGGTACGGAGGATGAACTTCACCATCGCCGTCAGGGTTTCGAGCACGCCCTTGCCTGCAACCGCCGCCGCCTGATAGCTCGGGAGGCCGTGCGGGTTTAAGTACTCCTCCATCTCCTCAACAGTCGCGGCATTCGGGAGGTCGGACTTGTTATACTGTATGATTATCGGGAAAGTCTTGGGGTCAACGCCCATATCGGCCAGGTTGGCCTTAAGGTTCTCTAAGGACTGTATGTTCTCGTCCATCATCATCTTCTGGGAATCGGCAACGAATATTACGCCGTCGGCTCCCTTCAGGACGAGTTTGCGGGTGGAATTATAGAATACCTGGCCAGGCACGGTATAGAGGTGGAACCTGGTCTTGAAGCCTTTTATGTTGCCGAGTTCTACGGGCAGGAAGTCGAAGAAGAGAGTGCGGTCGCCCTGGGTCGAGAGGGATATGAGCTTGCCCTTGTTCTTCGGGCGCACCTTCTGGAAGACATGCTGAATATTCGTCGTCTTCCCGGACAGGCCCGGCCCGTAATATACAATTTTCGCGTTTATTTCGCGCCTGGCGTAATTAACAAGAGCCATCTGACCCTCTAACTCCCCATAACTCTATGGAAGAAAAAAAAATCCAATTTACACAAATACCATAGCAAACGAGCCGATGTCAACCGAAATATAGTCGCCGCCAAGACGCAAACGCTTTAAAACGATGGGATTCAGGGTTTCCTGAATTATTCTCTATCCTCGACGACCAGGGTCTTATACCCTGCGGCCTTCAGCTTTTCGGCGGCTTCCCTGGCCGCTTTCTTTGCGCCAAACGGCCCGGCCTGCACCCTGTGGAAATCCGTCCCTTTCACGCTGACTCCCCTCACAACGGTTTCGGGGTATTCCGCCAGCAGGGACTTCCTGACCTCTTCGGCGTGGGCGGCATCCGCAAACGAACCCACCTGCACCCGGTATCCAGCCTTCCTATTATCCGGCGCGGCGCAACTGGCGGCCTCGACGGTCTTTACCCCGACGGCAGTCCCGCCCGGAGGCGCACCCAGCACCTCGACCATTACCGGCTGGGTCTGGTAACATCCAATTGCGCGGGAAGCGCCCCGGGATAAGTCTATCTCTGCGTTGTAGTCGAACGGCCCGCGGTCGTTCACCGTAACATCGACCGATTTGCCGTTTTTTGGATTGGTTACCCGGAGCATCGTCCCAAATGGGTAGGTCTTGTGGGCGGCTGTCAGGCCGTCCATGTCGAATATCTGGCCGGATGCCGTGCGCCTTCCGTCAAACCCCGGCCCGTACCATGTGGCGATACAGCTGTATGCCCCGGCACTTATGGAGCAATTGCCGAGCGGTAAGGGTGCCCCGGCTGTCCCGGCATGGGCGGGGACGCTTGTGAGGATGAACATCAGGATGGACGAAGTTCTGAGAAGACCCATTGCTACATCTTCAGAGTTTTAAAGAACGCGAAAAAGCTGCCTGAGAGCCCGAGCAGCCCGCCTGCCGCCACCAGCCCGCCCCATGCCCAGAACGGCATGAAGACAAGCGTTGCCCCGGCAGGGACGAACGATAAAGCGCCGCTCCCGGCAAGCGTCAACAGGCCGTAGAGGATTGCAATCGCAATACCCGAAGCAACGACGCCTTGCAGAAGTCCCTCCAGCAGGAACGGGGCCATGATGAAACTGCGGGGCGAGCCCATGAGCTTCAAGACCTCCACCTCGTCTATGTGCCTGACTACCGCGAGTTTGAGGGTGCTGTAGCTTATGAACAAAACCCCGATAAAAACGCCCAGTCCGGCCGCAAGGCCTCCGAAGCTGAACGCATCGAGCAAGGACTTGAGCTTGCCCGCCTCATCCTGCAAAAACTGGACTTCCTCCACCCCGCCCATCTTCGAGAGGTCGGCCACGAGTTTTTTTGCACGCTCCGCCGCAGACCCCGCCTTAAGCCGTACATCGAACGAGGCTGGAAGGGGGTTGCCTCCGATGCCCTGGATGAGCGCCGCCTCGCTGTTGTTCGCGCCCTTGAAGGCCTTCAGCGCCTGCTCCTTGGATGTGTAATCAAACCCCGCGACAGCAATATCGGCCCCAAGCCTCGACTTTATCGCGTCCTTCTGAGCCTGGGCCACGCTGTCCGACAGGTACACCGTGAGCGGGAATTTTTCGTTTACAGCGCCGAGCGCGGAGGCAAGGTTC
>DASXVI010000003.1:0-8428 GCA_036504315.1 Nitrospirota bacterium | reverse complement strand
CTGAGAGCCCCGGTAAACGGGTCCTTCCTCAGTCCGAACCCGGAACTGACCCGGCCAGCCATGCTCAGCCTTATATCCGGCGCCTCCCCGTCCTCGCGGTTGTGCGCCTGCGGGTCCGCGGGCTGAGACAGTCCGCCCGGGCTAACCGGGACAGGCAACTGCGGTACAAGGTTTTGCAGGCCAAGGCCGGACAGGCCTTCCATCCCGTCTATCTGGCCGCTTGGCCCGGAAATCATTCCCGAGTAGGCCTCGGCGGCCTTTCCGGCGATATCGCTCACCCCGCTTGGGAGTCCTCCCGGAATTGCCCCGTCTGCCTGTCCGCCGACGCCGAACTGTGCGCCGAACTGTGCGCCGAACTGGCGGTGCATCTGGTCTATTATGAGTTCCGAGAGAGAGCCGTGCCCGCCCTGCGCCATGTCTACCGACAATTGCTGGTCGAGCAGGCCGGTCATCATCTCTTCTTCGTTTCCGCCGTCAAAGAGGCCGTCCTTTGGGACGGTGTCCCGCATGGCCTTTATCATGTAGAAGTAAAATACGGACTCGAGCTGCTTCGCGGCCTTTTTTAAGGCCTCGTCGTTCTTTGCCGCGCCCTGGAGGCCAGCCGCCGCGTTTATGCCCGGTAATGCGCCAAGTGCCATATTCCCCTCATATCACCTCGAGGTCGGCCTGGAGCGCGCCCGCCGCCTTCAATGCCTGGAGTATCGCAATCAGGTCCCTCGGGGTGGTGCCGACCGCATTCAGCGCCCGGACGACATCCCCGATGTTCGTCGCCCCGTCAAGGACTATCAGGTGGGCCTTCTGCTCCTTCGCCTTCAGGTCGGTGTTGGGCACGACCGTGGTCTGGCCATTGGCCAGAGGCGCGGGCTGGGACACCTGAAATTCCGTATTGATTTCTATGGTCAGGTTGCCGTGGGAGACCGCCACGGTAGAGATGCCTACCGACTCGCCCATCACGACGGTGCCGGTCTTTTCGTTTAAGACGACCTTCGCCGGAAAATCAGGGGTAACATTTATGTTCTCGATGGAAGCCATGAAATCCACCGTCCTCGAATACATGGCGGCAGGCACCTTCACCCTGACAGTCGAGGCGTCGAGGGCAACCGCGCCCTGAGAGTTCGTCTTGTCGTTTATGGCCTTCGCCAGGCGGGAGGCCGTGGTGAAGTCCGGGTTGAAGAGCTTGAACAAAAGCTCGTCCTTGGACTGGAAGTCGAGGTTCAGGCTCCTCTCGACAATGCCGCCGTTTATCACGCGGCCGGCGGTCGGGTGGTTTTTCTGGACGGAGCTTGACGCGCCCTCGGCCGAGAACCCGCCCCCGAGCGAGACCGGCCCCTGTGCAACTACATATACATTCTGGTCGGCGGCCTTCAGGGGAGTCATCACGAGAGTACCTCCCTGGAGGCTCTGGCTGTCGCCGAGGGTCGATACCGTAACATCGACCTTGTCGCCCGGCCTTGCAAACGGCGGGAGCGTCGCGGTAACCATTACCGCCGCGATGTTCTTCGAGTCCACCTTCTGGCCGGCGGTCTGGATGCCGAGCTTTGCAAGCATGTTCGTGAGCGTCTGGCCGGTGAATACCGTGCTGGATTTGTCACCCGTCCCGTTCAGGCCGACGATAAGCCCATAACCCACGAGCTGGTTGTCCCGCACGCCCTCGACGGCAGAGATGTCCTTTATCCTCGAAGCGGACGCCTCGCCCGCGAGCATGAAGGAAAGCGTAATGGCGGCGATTGACGCCGTTATTTTAGAAAGGCCACACATTGTCCAATATCCTTGTAAGCCAGCCCGGCCCCTGTTTGTCCGAGACGACGCCCGAGCCCGAATAGACTATGCGCGCGTCCGCTATCTGCGTGGATAAGACGGAGTTATCCGGGCCTATGTCTTCCGGCCTGACAATCCCGCTCACGACCATTATCTCCTTCTCCCTGTTTACCGAGCTTTCCCGCTTGCCGGCAACCGTAAGGTTTCCGTTGGGCTGTACATCCACGACCAGAACGGTCATGGTCGAGTCTATCGTCTGGCCCCGCGTCGTCGAGCCGGTGCCCTTGAAGTCCGTCTTCATGCCCGCGTTCACGCCGAGGTTGAAAGGCCGCCCCTTTCCGTAAACGTTGGAGAGGCCGAGGCTTGCGGGCGCTCCGAAGAGGTTGGTCATCGACGCGTCGATACTGGAATCCCGGCTCGAATTTGTCCCGGCCTTGGACTCGGCGGACGAATTCTGGATTACCTTGACGATAAGCGTGTCGCCGACTCCCCTGGCGCGGTTGTCGAGGAATATCATCGAGTGGTTGTTCTCGACCCAGAGCGAACCTTCCGTCGCCGGACGGGCTGCCTTGAGCGGTCTTATCTCGTTGGCATCTGGCACCTTGACACTCGGCTCCGGGGTTATATAGGCGCAGCCCGCGAGCCGGCACGACAGCATCAACAAAAACAATATAAAAACCGGCCTTGCCATATTCTTGTCCCTTGTCAAAATGTCACGCCCACGACGCCCTCGGAGATTACCTCGGCGACGACCGTCTTGCCAGACTTGAGGTTTTCAACCCTTATCCTGCCGCCCAGAAGACCGTCCTCCTTAGCTTTTCCCGTAGCGGTTACAATCAACCCCGGCGCCCTGGCTATTATCTTTACGGATTCGCCGCGGCTTATGGCCTTCGGCTGGCGGATGTACTCTTCTTTAAGCGGTATACCCGACGCAAGAGGCCTGGAGGCCACCTGCCCGACCGCCTGCGCAGGTTCGGTAAGCGCGCCTTCGGTGTCGGCCTTTGCCTCGACCTCCGCCACCTGCACATCGTCTTCGGTTACCGGGTCGAACTTCTTGAGCGGCCTGGAAGTGATAAGAACCTTCACGGTGCGGCGTACCCGGCCCCAGACCCAGACGCTCCGCTTCTCTTCCCCGCCGACCAGAAACGCGACCCGCATCGAAAACTTGCCGTCCGGCTCTACCCTGCCCTCCTGCACGGTATGGGTAAGCCGGCCCGCCGGAAGCACTAAGTCCTCCGGGAGCTTCATCTCGGCAACCTTTGCCGGGTCGAAGCCCTTTACGCATTTGGCAAGCGTCTCGAATACTATGCCGCGGATCGACTCCTGGCCCACTGTCTGGGTGGCGGGCACAGCCTGGGCAGCCGATGCCCATAAAGGAGAGAGCATCATCGCAACAAACGCAAAAACTATCGCTGTCTTACGCATAACTTAACCGCCGTCCCGCTTATTGTTTGACCTGGTTTGCCACCTTCATCATCTCGTCCGAGGACTGTATCACCTTCGAGTTTATCTCGTAGGCGCGCTGGGCCGTTATCATCCCGACCATCTCCTCGACAACATTAACATTTGAAAGCTCGACGAAGCCCTGCGAGACCGTGCCAAGCCCGTTTGTGTCGCCCGGCTTCCCGGTCTGCGCCGCGCCCGAGGCATCCGTCGGGAGCATGAGGTTCCTGCCGAGGGAATTAAGCCCGGCCGGGTTGGCGAAATACGCGAGCTCCATCTGGCCAACCTCGGTAGTGTTAGTCTGACCCGCCTGCACGACAGACACCCTGCCGTCCTGCCCGATAGAAATCTTGGTAGAGTCTGTCGGTATGGTTATGGCAGGCTCTACGGGGTACCCGTCGGATGTCACTAACTTTCCGTCCGCGTCCATCTTGAACGCCCCCGAGCGGGTATAGGCCTTCTCGCCGTTCGGCTGGAGCACCTGGAAGAAGCCTTTGCCCTCAATGGCTAAGTCGAGGTCGTTGCCGGTATTCTGCATATCGCCTTCCGTGTACAGCTTCTGCACCGCCGCCGGACGGACGCCCAATCCTATCTGGATGCCGGTCGGCACCTTGGTAGAGTCGGACGACGAAGAACCGGGCTGGCGGAGCGTCTGGTACAGCAGTTCCTGAAAATCCGCCCTGCCGCGCTTGTACCCTGATGTATTGGAGTTGGCGAGGTTGTTTGCGATGACCTCGATGTTTATCTGCTGAGCCTCCATACCTGTGGCGGCCGTGTATAATGCCCTTATCATCTTTCCTCCTTGTTATACCCTGCCGAGCTCTGTGACCGCCTTGGTGGACATCTCCTCCGCACTCCTTATATACTTCTGGTGGCCCTCGTAGGCCCGGAGCGCCGAAATAAGATCGGTCATATCCTTTATTATGCTGACATTGGACTGTTCGAGAGAGCCCTGGACCATACGGTAGTTGGTCTGCTCGACAGGCTGCTCGGAATATGAGAAGTAGCCCTCGCCCTCTCTGACGAGCTTGTACGGGGCGGGGAATTTAACAACCTTGAACTTGCCGACGCTCTGGCCCTCCTGAAAGACATTCCCTCCCTCGTCGACGCTGAAATCCACTCCCTCTTTCAGGGATATTGGCCCGCTGGTACCATTGATGCGGTAGCCTTCGACAGTAGCCAGGTAATTGTCCTTGTCCACGGTGAATGTCCCGCGCCTTGTGTAGCGGAGGCCGTCAGGAGTCGTCACCTCAAAGAAACCGTCGCCCTCTATGGCCATGTCCGTCATGTTGCCGGTCGCGACAAGGCTGCCCTGGGTGAAGTCCGTCGCCGCGTATTCCATCATCGGGTAGGCAAGGGCCTTCATCGGGTCGGCCTCATCGGGGTTCTCAACCCGGGAAGGCTCATCCTGCTGAGGGCTCAGTGTGCGAAAGACCGGCTTCATCTTCTTGTAGCCGCGGGTGCTGGCGTTGGCGAGGTTCTGGGCAATTATATCCAGAAGCTTCTCCTGTGCCTCCATCCCCGATGCTGCGACGTACATACCTTCTGCCATGTTGCGCTCCTTTCCTTAAGCCGGATAGTAGCAATAAGCGTACCAGCTTGAAGGGCCCATCCGGAGTCCAGCCAACCATATGATTTAAAATATTATTCGGAATTTTAAACTTGGAACGCCCAGGCAGGGCCCGGGCGTTTTAGAATAATCGGGAGGGACTTTTTTTCCTATGCAGACTTTTTTTCCATGCTGGACAGGCATATGTTCTGCCTGTGTCCGATAAGGTCATACCTGACCATAACCTTTATCATGGTCTTGACTTCTTCCGTTACCCTGGGAAAATGCTCGCTCCCGTATGTCAGGTATAAAATCCTGGCAAGAGGGTCCAGTATCTCGTCTTCAACCTGCCTGACGTCGACTTGCAAATCCATATAGAACCCCCCTGAAAGACAGGACTGTCCATGCCCTTGCGTTCTGTTTCTTCTGTCGTCAACCCGTCTAAACTATTATATCGACCACGGAACTGTCGTCCCCGGTTTCCGGCCCGTCGTCTTCATACTCTTCATACTCATCCGGCTGGAAATGCGGCCGTCTGTCCCGGTGCGGTTGTTCGCGCTCCTTTTCCTCTTTCAGCGCCTCCACCGCATCCTTCTTGGTCAGGCCGCTTACGCTTTCCTGGGCATGTCTCGCCCTTTCGGCCTGCTTCAGGGCGTTTAACCCGCTCATCGCCTCCGGCCTCTGCTGTACCTCCTGTTGAACCTTTTCAAGATGCGCCATGCCCTGGAGGATCGGTTTTATGCCTTCGATTCCGCCGCCCATAGCCGCCTGCCCGCGGATGCTTGTCTTAGCAAAGCACCTGCTTTTCGCTCTGGTACTCTTCCTGAGTCTTTTCAACAAGCTTTAGCATATCTTCCGGCTTCAGCCCCAAATATTTGAACGAGTCCATCTCTTCGAAATTGACGCCAGCATGAAACTCCCCGCCAACCCCGAGAAACCTCGATACCGAATTTGCAAGGTTCACTATTGCCGCGAAGTGGGCGTATAGCGGGTCCGGCTCAACTGTGAAGTCGTGGTGATACCTTATCGCGGCCGCCATCTCATCGGGCAGCTTCCATTTCCTGGCGAGCAGCCAGCCTACATCCAGGTGGTTGTACCCGAAAGCAGCCGTTTCCGTTTCGGCGAAGTCCAGGCCTTCGAGGTAAACCCTGTTGACCAACTGCTGGTACTGGGCCGGGAACGAGTTGCAGATGACGACCTTTCCGATATCGTGCATAAGCCCCGCGAGGAACGCCTCTTCCACCTTCCCGAACCCGACCTTCAGGGCAATCTGCCGCGAGGCGAGGCCGTTTACTATAGAATGCTCCCAGAGGAACTTCTCTGTCAGCCCGAACCTCTTGTAAATATTCCTCGTAGACGCGGCGATCACGACGGCTTTGAGAATAGAAAAGCCCATGACCATTATAGCTTGGGACAGGTTGGTGATGGAGCTTCTGCAGCCGTACAAGGCAGAATTGGAAATTTTCAGGACCCTGCCGGCCAGTCCCGCGTCATTTTCTATAACCACCTGGAGGTCCAGCGCCGAAGTGGTCTCCATACTGACCAGCTCCATAACCTTCATCGCCACCGTCGGTATCGTCGGCAGGTCGCAAGTTTCTTCTATCAGCCTCTCAACTTCTCTCATGACAGCACCCGTCTTCGCGTTTCCATCGTTTGGAACTTTAAGCCACGGCCGAAAGGGCCTGCACCTCTTCTGCGCCAAAAACCTTGTTCATGTCGAGGAGTATAAGCAGCCTGTCCTCGACTTTGCCGACACCCATTATGTACTCCGAGTCCACGCCGGTTACAAGCGGCGGGGGCGGCTCTACAGTTTTGGACGGGAGCCTCAGGACCTCGGAGACCGAGTCAACTATCAGGCCGACTGTGTTTCCGACCACCTCGATGACTATTATCCTGGAGTTCTGCGTCTTCTCGCTGAACTCCAGCCCAAACCTCTTGCGGAGGTCGATGACAGGTATGACCTTGCCCCTCAGGTTGATGACGCCTTCGACATAGAACGGCGTCTTGGGGACCTGCGTAATGCTCACCATCCTATTGATCTCCTGGACCTTCAGGATATCCATCGCAAACTCCTCACCGCCCAGATGGAAGGTGACGAGCTGGAGTATGCCCTCTTCCTGCACTGTCTTTGTTATTTTCCCATTATCTTCCATTTTCCGCCCCTTTTCGTCTATGCCGCTCTTTTCGAGAGGAACCTGTCCCTTTTGTTTCCAGACTTGCCTGCGCGCCTTGTGTCCAGGCCCTCTGTTTTGTTTATCGGCACATCTCCTGAAATTTTAAAGGACGAAACCATGTCCTCGAGTTCTTTTGCAAGATTTGCAAGCTCCTGCGAGGAGGAAGACGCGGCCTGGGAGACTCCGGAGTTCTGCCTGATTACCTCCGCGATGCCCTCGACATTTCCTGAAATCTGTTCGGATGCGGTGCTTTGCTGTTCCGACGCGGCGGCAATCCTCTGTATCATCTCGGTCGCGTTGTTAACTTTATCTATTATGCTTCCAAGCGACTTGCCGGCCTCGCGCGCAAGCTCGACGCCCTCCTCAACCTCTCTGCCGCCTTCGCCCATAGCCTCCACCGCACCGGCGGTGTCGCCCTGGATGCTCCTTATCATCCCGGCAATCTCCTTTGTAGCCTTGGTCGTGCGTTCCGCGAGCTTTCTCACCTCGTCGGCGACGACCGCGAAGCCGCGGCCCTGCTCGCCTGCCCTTGCAGCCTCGATTGCAGCGTTTAAGGCCAGGAGGTTCGTCTGGTCGGCGATGTCGTTGATGACGGCGACTATCTCGCCTATCCTCTCTGAACTCTTGCCAAGCTGCCCAACTATCCCGGCGGTCTGGCTTGTGGCCTCCGCGATATGCTCCATCTTCCTCACAGTGCGCGCGACGATATCGCCTCCCTTGGCGGCGTCGGTGGAAGCCTCTTTAGCAGACTCGGCCGCCTCGGCGGAGTTGCGGGCCACCTCCACGACCGTCGCGCTCATCTCCTCCATGGCCGCCGCGACCTGCGAAGCCTGGGAGTCCTGGTCGACCGCGCCCCTTGCCATCTGTTCGGACGAATCAGAGAGCTGGGATGAAGAGGCGGCAAGCTTTCGGGCGACCTCAATTATGTTGGATATCGTCCCTTTCAGGGTTTCGCTCATCGCATTGAACCGCTCGGCAAGCATGCCAAGCTCGTCATCTGTATGGACATCTATGGACTGCGTGAAGTCTCCTTCGGCAACCTTGCTGGCGGCCTCGCATATCCTGATGATTGGTTTTGCTATAGTTTTGACTACAACTATGGAAATTAGCACGGCCGCCAAAATGCCGACAAACGAAATTAAGGCAAGCATCGCAAAGATATTTCTGGTTTCAGCATCTATTACCACCCTGTTGTTGCCGTCTTCCTTCCCGACGCTCTCTATGAGCTTGCTCAGGGCATCCGTCGTCTTGGTCGTAAGCCCGCTATACTTTGTATCGAGAAACTTTATGTCCCCCTTTGTTCTTTTATAATCTTCCTGTATGTCTGCTATATATTTATCGTAGCTGGCGAGCAGGCCCCTGATTTCATCATAGTTTTCCTTGTGATCGCCCTCTGAAACCCTGCAGGCTTCATCAAAGCTTTCCTTCGCATTTTTAACCATCTCATTGAACCTGGCTAATGATTCCTCATCTCCCCTGATGATATAGTTTTTGGAGCGCATTC
>DASXVI010000002.1:0-3191 GCA_036504315.1 Nitrospirota bacterium | reverse complement strand
TTCAAGCGCATACTGCCGGAGGACCGGCTCCTGAGGCTCGAGGCGGCGTACTCGCGGAGCGGCATCTGGTTCATCCTGCTGGGCAGGCATTTCATAGGGATGCGGACGAAGCTGTTTTTAGTATCCGGTATCATGCGCATGCCATACGGGAAGTTTCTCGCCACCGACGCAATTACATCGGTCTTGACCCTCGCGCTGATGCTGTATATCGGGTACATGGGCCGCGAGAACTGGGAGCACATCAAGGCCTTCGCGTACCAGCACTACTACCTGGCCCTGCCGGCCGGGGCGGCTGTCCTGATTGTTGGTACAATACTTTATATAAGGCGCAGAAGGAGGGCGCGGGCACTAAAAACTTGAGGGTGCATGGAATTTACGCCGCCGCACATCTACTCAAATTTTCCCTTGTTTTATCATTTTAATAATGCTAATTCTTATAAGTCACCTATACAACCCGGAGGCTTATGCAAAAATTAGCGCTCGCGTTCGTATCGCTTCTGCTCCTCGCTCTCTCTTCTCCTTCTTTTGCAGATTATAAAAACATAAGAGAAGAACAAACCCTGACTCGTGAAGTCCAGAATGCGTTCCGCCAGAAGAACTTTAAAGAACTGGAAGAGATGGCACACTGGTACAGGAATGAGAAGAAGATCCTCGAAGATGGAGGCTGTGGCCTCTACTGTTATTATTCTGCGGTTGAAGAAGCCCTCAAGCCGCCGATGTCAAATGACCTCTCAGAAGCTGATTATGTAGCTACGCTGGAATTAATAGACGAATGGGGAAAACGGTATCCAGACTCTATAACTCAGCGAGTGGCAAAGGCAGGGGTGCTCATTAATTTTGCCTGGCTTGCACGAGGAAACGACTGGGCCTATACCGTTACAGAAGATGGTTGGAGGCTATTCAGAAAAAGAATACAAAAAGCGTATGATGTTCTAAAAGATGCGCCTGCGGATATCAAGGATGATTGCCCGCAAAGGTTTTTTAACCTTTTAATAGTCGCAAGGGCTCAGAGTTGGGAACGAGACAAATGTGATGAGGTCTTTTACAAGGGCATGCGTTTTTATCCGTGGTATTTCCCACTGCTTTCTCAACGAGCGACTTATCTCCTGCCGAGATGGGGCGGCAAGGAAGGCGAATGGCTTAAATTTGCGGACGAGGCGGTCCGTCTTTCTCCTACATCAGAGGGCATGTATCCGTATACATATGTCGTCAAGTTAACACATGGATATGATGAATGGAAGATGTTTGATGAAAAAAATGGAGTATCCTGGAAAAAAATGAAGCAAGGCTTTCAAGATAAACTAGAGAAACATCCCAGGTCCAGATATTATTTAACTCGTTTCGCTTTTTTCGCAATTAAAGCGAACGATTGGCAAATCGCAAAAGAACTTTTTGACAAGATTGGAAATAATCCAGATCCCGAAATCTGGCCCGACCGGAAGATATACGACTTACAAAGAGAAGCTGTTAATTTCAATTATAATGAAACAATAAAAAAGAAAAAATAATAAAGGCGGCCTCCGGGCCGCCTTTATTATTTTCTATTTCGGCTTCAGCGCCTGCCGCAGGAACCGCCCCGTATGCGAGTCCTTGGACTTCGCGATGTCCTCGGGCGTGCCCTGTGCTATGATGCGCCCGCCGCCGTCCCCGCCCTCCGGCCCCAGGTCCAGCACATAGTCGGCGGTCTTTATCACATCGAGGTTGTGCTCGATGACGACCACCGAGTTGCCCGCCTCGACCAGCCGGTTCAAGACTTCGAGCAGCTTCTTTATGTCCGCAAAGTGCAGCCCGGTAGTCGGCTCATCAAGTATGTAGAGCGTCCGGCCCGTGCTCCGCTTGGAAAGCTCCTTGGACAGCTTCACACGCTGGGCCTCGCCGCCTGACAGGGTCGTCGCCGCCTGCCCCAGCGTAATATAGCCCAGCCCCACATCGTTGATGGTTTCGAGCTTGTGGTGGATGGCCGGGATGTTCTCGAAGAAGCCGAGCGCCTCGGTCACGGTCATGCCGAGGGTCTCCGAGATGTTCTTGCCCTTGTAACGCACTTCGAGCGTCTCGCGGTTGTACCGCTTGCCCTTGCAGACATCGCAGGTCACGAATATGTCCGGCAGGAAGTGCATCTCTATCTTTATCACGCCGTCGCCCTGACAGGCCTCGCACCGGCCGCCCTTCACATTGAAGGAGTACCGGCCCGGCTTGTATCCCCGCATCCGGGACTCCGGCACCTGCGCGAATATGTCGCGGATATGCGTGAACAGGCCGGTGTATGTCGCCGGGTTGGAGCGCGGGGTCCTGCCTATCGGAGTCTGGTCTATGTCGATTACCTTGTCTATCTTCTCCAGACCCAGGACATCGTCGCACTGCCCGGCCCGGTCCGTGCTGCGGTAGAACCTCTGCGCGAGCGTCTTGTACAGGACTTCGAGGATGAGCGAGGACTTCCCGGAGCCGGAAACGCCGGTAACGCACGCGAATACGCCGAGGGGGATTTTCGCGTCGATGCCCTTGAGGTTGTTCTCACGCGCGTTCTTAATCGTCACAAAGTGGCGGGGCTTGCGCCTGCCCGCCGGGATGTCTATCTTCAGCCGGCCGGAGAGGTACTTGCCGGTCAGCGAGTTCTTGTCCTTCATTATCTGCTGGGGTGTGCCCGCCGCGACGACATGGCCGCCGTGGACGCCCGCGCCCGGCCCCATGTCTATCACATAGTCAGCGCGGCAGATGGTGTCCTCGTCATGCTCCACGACCAGCACGGTGTTGCCGAGGTCCTTGAGGGACAGCAGCGTATCCAGCAGCTTTTCGTTGTCCCGCTGGTGCAGGCCGATGGACGGCTCATCAAGTATATATAGCACTCCCATGAGGGAGGAGCCTATCTGGGTCGCAAGCCGGATGCGCTCTGCCTCCCCGCCCGAAAGCGTGGCCGCCTTCCGGTCGAGCGTCAGGTAGTCGAGCCCGACATTGACGAGGAAACCAAGCCGCTCGTTTATCTCTTTCAGTATCTTCTGGGCGATGAACGCCTCTTTCTCGGTCAGGACGAGGCCGGTGAAGAAATCCCGGGCGGTGCGGACGGACAGCTTGGTCGTGTCCGCGATGTTCACGCCGTTCACCTTAATCGACAGGGACTCCTTGCGCAGCCGGTCCCCGTTGCAGGCCGGGCAGGGGTGGCTGCCCATGTATTCCTCTATCTCCTCTCGGATGTA
>DASXVI010000001.1:0-4779 GCA_036504315.1 Nitrospirota bacterium | reverse complement strand
GCCATACCGTAGTCATCGAGGGCAAACAGCACATTCTCCACCTGATACCCTCGGGCATCCTGCATCCGGGCAAGAAGTGCATTATCGGCAACGGCGTCGTTATAGACCCGGCCGCCGTCCTCGAAGAGATGGACGGCCTTCTGGCGAACGGCACAAAGCTCGAAGGCAACCTGTTCATCAGCAAGAAGGCCCATGTAATCATGCCATGGCACAAGGCTTTGGACAAGGCGAGCGAAACCAGCAAGTCGGACGGCAACAAAATCGGCACGACCGGGCGCGGCATAGGCCCGTGCTACTCCGACAAGATGGCCCGTACCGGCATACGCATATCCGACCTCGTGACCCCGGAACTGCTCAGGGAAAAGATTGAGCACAACCTCGTCGAGATTAATATCCTGCTCCAGTGCCTGTACGGCGCCGAGCCGCTGGACGGAGCCGCCATCTTCAAGGAGTACAGCGAGTACGGCAAGAGGCTTGCTCCATTTGTTGCCGATGCGTCTCTCCTGCTCCAGAAGGCGAGGATTGAAGGCATAAATATATTGTTCGAGGGCGCGCAGGGCACGATGCTCGACGTGGACCACGGGACATACCCCTATGTTACTTCCTCCAACTCCACTTCAGGCGGGGCTTGCACAGGTACGGGCTTCGGTCCGTCATACATCGACGGCGTGCTTGGCGTTGTGAAGGCCTACACGACGAGGGTGGGCGCGGGCCCGTTCCCTACCGAGCTTAACGACGAGACCGGCGCACGGCTCCAGGCCATCGGCAGGGAGATAGGCGCGACCACGGGCCGCCGCAGGCGCTGCGGCTGGTTCGATGCGGTCGTCGTCCGCTATGCCGTGATGGTGAACGGCATTACCGGGCTTTGCCTTACCAAGCTGGATGTGCTGGACGAGTGCGAGACGATACTTATCTGCACCGCTTACAAGTATAAGGGCGAAATCCTGCGCGATATGCCGTCCGAAAAAGAGGTATTCGAGCAGTGTGAGCCCGTCTATAAAGAGGTTCTGGGCTGGAAGACGAGCACCGTCGGCATTACGGAGTTTGCAAAGCTGCCCCAGGCGGCGAAAGACTACATACAGACGCTCAAGGACGAAGTGGGCGTCGGCTTTGCGATAATATCTACCGGGCCGGACAGGGACGAAACCATTATAAATTACAACCCTTTCTCGCCCAGGCGGGACAGGGTTTAGCCTTACCGGGCCAAGGGCTCCCGGACAAGTTATACTTGACTTTGGAAGCCCGTTCTGGTATTTTCACCGCTCGTTAAGTACGAGCCGCTAGCTCATTAGGTAGAGCACCGCCCTTTTAAGGCGGGTGTGCTGGGTTCGAATCCCAGGCGGCTCACCAAAAAAATCAAAGGGCCACGGATATTTCCGCGGCCCTTTTTATTGCAACAGCACCCGTCTGCCTTATATGTTTCCCGTACGGATAACTTTTATATATACGACGGCCCTTTTTTAATGTCCTTGCGCCTCAGGATTAAAGTAGTGCCGTGCGAGCTTTCTACCTCGTAGTTCTTGAATATGAATTCCACCAGATCCGGGAAGAGTTCTTCGTCTCTCTTGTTTATAGACATCGCCGACGTAGAAACGCGCTTGTCATATATAATATATCTGGGTCGGTGTTCGCGTACCTGGTCAAGCAGCATATTGCTACACCTGTCCGAGATATAGGCCGAGACCGTAAGCGGGAAATAGGTGACGTTGGGCCTGTCCGCAAGGAAGTAATATGCCGCCATATCCGGGAAGACGAATATGGGTTCGCCCGGCCTGGTTTGGGAGCGCAGGTAATTGACGACATAACGGATATCTTTTGCCTGTCCCGCAGGCAGCATGATATTTCCGCTTCTTCCCGTCCGAAACGGGGTCAGAGTCGTGTTGATATTAAAGGGCTTCCCGAATTTCTTTAGCCTGTTGAGTGCGGAAATGCGATATGTTACTTTGGTATCGTACCTGTGCCCCTCGGAATCCCTGTTAACGAGCCTGTAACATTCAAACTTAGCAAATTTTTTGACCGAGCCGAAAGTCCGATTGGTGGAATAATACATATAGTAAAATCCGACAATAATCAGGGCTAGGGAAAACGCGGCAGCGGGAATGGCCGGGACCGGCCGTCCCGGTTTCGCGGTAAACGCGTCCACCAGGGCAATGTACCTGCTTTCAAGGAATATCATACCGGTAATGATTGCCGGGGCGATAGTGGTTGCAAACTGCGGGCCGCAGGTGTCGCGGTATGCGGTCAGGTAAATGGGGATGCCGTATGCCGCAAGGAGCGCCAGCGGGAACAGGTCTCTTATTCTCGATTTCTTATTGACTATCTGCGTGAATATAAACAGGACAAGGCCGGAATAAACAAAGAATGGCAGGAAGGTCTTAAGGTCTGCGCCAAAAAACCAGTCATGGAACATGCCCGAGGTGAACCTTGTGGGCAATATCGGCGGCAAGTTGCTGTTAACAAGCAGCATGCGGTTAGACGGAAATTCAATGAAAGTAAAGCAGAGATAATCCCCCAGCGCGCCGACAGCCCAAAAATAAATAACAAAAGGCAAAAGTACGCTCCCAAGCCCGGCGGCATAGACGCCAAGCCGTGGCAGGACGGGCTGTGCGGGGCCCGGGCTGTCTACGAACTTCAGCGCCGAGATGGAGACGGCCATTGCAAAGGCGGCGCATACGCCGACATCAATGCTGTTTAATAACGCGAAGGCGGTGGTGATGCCGGAGAGAAACAGCCATTTTTTCTCGTTCCTTTTGTCCTGGCACGAGAGGACCGAAAAGAGCAGTACCAGCAGGCCGGAGCCCATCCTTATACCGCCCCAGCGTGACGACATGAAGGGGTGGAACGTCTCAACCATGAGCATCAGGGTGGACAGATAGTAGAAAAACCGGGTCTTAAGCAGCCTTTTGGCAAGGAGGCAGGCTATAACCACGCTGATAATGGATGTGGCAAGGAACCAGACCCGCAGGGTTTCAAGGGTCTCGCCGAAGAGACGCATAGCTATTGCGGGCAGCCAGTCATTAATCGGGCCATACGCCGACAGGGTGTCCCGATAGGGGATTTTGCCGTTTAAAAGGTCGTTGATTGCGCCTAAGTGATACCCCTCGTCGAGATGACAGAGGAGCCCGGTTGCAAACTCATACCGGTCGAATAGAAGCAGAAAAACAATGATGGGGACGACGATGTAATCTATGAAAGTTAAAAGACGGGGCTTGCTCACAGCCGCAGACCCAAAAAAACCAAAAGTCCAATGATGTTTGAGCATTTTTCCGTTCCGTTTTGGTTATTAAAGGAAAAGAAATTAACATATTAATATATAAAAGTAAAATAAATAACAGATGTGCAGCTTGTTAGCACGAGATAGGGGGGGGAGGGAGGCAGGATAACAGGACGCCCGCCTTATATGAGAATTCACTGCTTTATATCGGCGATGCTCCGCGAGAGGTGGAGAAGGGGAAACTCTCAGGCGGCCCTTTTTCTTTCAGACCAGCATGACTCGGCCCCGCTTCCTGACAGTATGCCTGCCTCAGCCTCGGAATAGCCGTATCCCGCCAGATCCTCCAGTCCTGCCAGAGTATATCCAGTTTGGCGGACCTGGACCGCCTTGGTCAGCTGGATGTATGAATGCCTGATGAAATAGCCGCTCCAGCCGGCTATCCCCAGGAACTTAGCTCCGTCTTCCGCAAGGAACAGCCACGACCATGCGTTTTGAGAGTAGTGGATTCTGTCTACGCCTACCGATATGGCGAAAAAAGCAAGTGCAATCCCAAGCAGTCCATATTCGCTCGACAGGATTACCTTCCGGAAGCCTATAAGAAGGCCGGACGCCGCTGCGGCGTATATGAGCATGAGATACCGCTCGCGCAGGCCCAGATAAACGGGCGCAAGGTATTCATGCAGCATAAAGAAGTCATCGAAAAGCAGGACAAGGGTAAGACAGGAAAAACCGACCAGAAACTGTACCTGCCGCGGTTCGGCGCGTTCCCATATCACTGCGGCGGTAAAGAGGGAAACTGCCGCCGTTGCGCACCAGAGCAGAATGCCGACATTTGAGAGCGCCCCGGTGAGTGGATGGATATCCGCAAGCGTTGCCATATCGCGAGTCAGGCTGCCTACCGGTATCCTGAAATAAACAGCTGAGAGGGCGGCGAGAAATAGTATTGCAACAGCGGGAACATAAAGCGCCGCAAAAAAGGATAATGGCGTTTTTTTCTTTGACATATTTATCTCCGGTAAGAAATTAATCTTCCTGCGTCTTGACGAATTGGTCGATGATGTCCGCACTCTCAGGTGAAATCTGTTCAAATTCGAGGCCGCCGCGCATTGTATGGCTTTCTTCCAGCATCCTGGTCCATGTTACCCTCGCCATGCAACTCACCCGTCCGGCCGTCTGCGGCAGGTTGAAGCTCAAATCAAGAAGGGAGCCTTTATAGATGAAGCTGGCCGTCTGGACCATGAGGCCTGTGCGGCTGACATTGATAATAAACCCGAATTTTTGGCCCGGCTCGTCTGAAATTTCAAATGGTATTAGCGAGATTACCTTCCTGGGGGCAGTCCTTTTATCCTGCTCGGAAGGAAATGGGGCGTTCTCTCGGGCAGTATTTTCATAGTCCGGCATTATTACCTCCCCCAAATTAGTCTTATTATTAATGTATAGTATATATAATATCAGAGTAATTCAAGTTGTCAAATGGCAGGTGGGCGTGGGTGCAAAATAAAAAGGCCGCCCATACCAGGACGGCCTTTTTTACAACCCATCGGGAGTGGATGGGATCGGGGGCT